>NZ_JBLYZG010000013.1:0-127078 GCF_049310245.1 Endozoicomonas sp. ALB115
GAATAGCGGGGCTATTTGACGAAGAAGCAGGAATTTTTAGACCAATTTATCGCAACCGCAGTAGGACAGTCTTAAGTCCGACAGGCTCCTACAAGGTTTTCTCCCATCATCTGTTTTTCCAGCAAGAGATACACGTCAGGCTGATTGTGTTTCACCACCTGCCCAGGTTTTTCCCTGAGCCAAGCGAAGCCAGAGGCGGATCACCCATCTTCTGGTATTTTCTTTCCACATAACTGGTAATTCCCTGAGACTGGATATGAACAAGAAAGAACTGGTTGAGCAAGTCGCTGAACAAGCTAACCTGTCCCGAAGCAAGGCCGAGCTGGTTGTCAATGCCTTTATCAGCAACACACAGGAGACACTGGCAAGCGGCGACATCGTTCAACTTATTGGTTTTGGCACATTTTCGGTAGCAGATCGGGCGGCCAGGAAGGGGCGCAATCCACAAACCGGTGAAGAAATTCATATCCCCGCCTGCAAGCTGCCTCAGTTCAAGCCGGGCAACAAGTTCCGAGAAATGATCAAATAGACGCCCACTGCATTCTGAAACTGTTCTGCAAAAAGCGAAAAAGCGCCGGTAAGGCGCTTTTGTCTGAGCGTATTTTGTTACTTTATGCCATGGCTCTCATCACATTCAGAATGGCTCTTTTCTTCATCAGGTTCATTCGATGTAATTGACCGATAATCTCCCCATCCACTTCCGAGTCACTGATTACCTCATCAGAGCTGACCAGGTACTGGTTTCCACGCCCGGTGGCCAGCCACTCGAAAGACACCTCAAGAATTTCAGCCATTTTTCGCAGATTCTCGAGACTGGGACTGCTCATACTGGTTTCCCATTGGGCCAGTGCACTTCTGGATACACCAATCAAATCCGCCAGGGCCTGCTGCGAAAATTTCTTGTCTTTACGGGAGCATAAAATCCTTGTTGTCAGGTTCATCCTTGCACACTCACGACAGGTTCAGAAAGATATCCATGCCAGCAATACACACAGATACCCCGACATAGTTATTTCACTATGTCATTCGGCCATTTCCTGAAAAGCGTTAGATTCAGCTGATGAAGGGAAAATACAGGAAGGAAAGCAGGCCACGGTCAGACCGTGGCCCAAAAAACATTACAGAGACAACATCAGACCAGCGATGGTTGCACTCATAAGATTAGACAGAGTACCAGCAGCCACTGCCTTGATACCCATGCGGGCAATATCCTGACGACGGTGTGGTGCCATAACGCCCAGACCACCCAGGAGAATGGCAATAGAAGACAGGTTGGCAAAACCACACAGTGCAAAGGTGATGATGATCTGCGTACGCTGTGACAGCACTTCAACACCAGCCGCCGCAGCCGCTTCAGGGTTCAGGTAATTAACAAAATCCATGTAAGCAACGAATTCGTTCACCACCAGCTTCTGGCCAATGAAACTGCCCGCTGTCACGATTTCATTCATTGGCACACCAATCAGGAAGGCCAGCGGACTGAACAGATAGCCGAGAATGATTTCGAGGCTCAGGTCAGGGTAGTCAAAGAAGCCACCAATCCAGCCCATGATACCGTTAACCATGGCGATCAGGGCAATGAAAGCGAGCAGCATGGCACCAACGTTTGCGGCCAGCTTCATACCGGAAGAAGCACCAGAAGCGGCTGCGTCTATTACGTTGGCAGGCTTTTCATTGTCACCTTCGTCATCAACCAGCTCAGAATTATCCGGCGTATCGGTTTCCGGCTTGATCATCTTGGCCATCAACAGACCACCAGGTGCCGCCATGAAGCTAGCTGCAATCAGGTACTTAAGCTCGACACCCATGCCTGCATAACCCGCCAGAACAGAGCCTGCAACAGAAGCCAGACCACCCACCATGATGGCAAACAGCTCAGAATTAGTCATACGACCAATATAGGGTCTTACCACAAGAGGAGCTTCCGTCTGGCCAACGAAAATATTTGCCGTTGCCGACAGAGACTCTGTACGACTGGTACCCAGTACTTTCTGTAACGCACCACCCAGGAAGGTAACCACCTTCTGCATAACACCCAGATAGTAAAGAACAGCAACCAGAGAGGAGAAGAAAATGATAATCGGCAGTACGTTGATGGCAAAAATAAAGCCGACCTTGAAGTTACCCAGGTCACCAAACAGGAAGCCGATACCCTGATTGGCGTAGCTGATCACATTACTGACCGCGTTGGAGACACCACCAAGAATTTCCTGACCCAGGGGAACATAAAGAACCAACGCTCCCAGTCCGGCCTGAATGGCAAAGGCACCACCCACAGTTCGCAGGTTGATCGCTTTTCGGTTATCGGACAGTAAAAAGGCAAGTGCCAGAAGGCTGGCAATGCCCACCAGACTCATAAGTATTTGCATGGGAAAAGGTGACCTCAGATGGATGATCGGTGCCGACCGGTGACCCGGCGAGAACTTCAGATAAATCCGGGGGATTGTATAACCTGATTTACAAAAACAGAACCATTATCTGACACAACTGTTCAAAATTAGAACAGCTTCTAAGCAAAACATTGAGTCATATCAACAGAAGAAAAATAAACTGAACGATAATCGGCATCTATCTATTAAATAATAAAATTGATCATGCATTCAAAGAAATAGTAGCCAATAATCGTCTAATCTGCTGACTCATACAGCTGAATAATGCTTGAAAAGTCCTGGTGATTGCCGGAGCGAATTGCATGCATTTTATACAGATTGTCAGCCAGTGATGCCATGGGCGTTGCGGTATGGCTGCTGGCAGCCGTATTCAGAGCCAAACCAAGATCCTTGGCCATCAGTGCCACCATAAAACCGCCCTGGTAACCATGACTGGCCGGAGTCTGGGGCATGACGCCCGGCACCGGGTTGTACTTGTCCAGTACCCAGTTCCCACCTGAACTGTTCTTCATGATTTCTGACAGTACTGCCGGATCAAGGCCATTGTCGATACCCAGTTTAAGAGCTTCCGATGTGCCTGTCATAACAATAGCCAGCAGCATATTGTTGCAGATCTTGGCCAGCTGCCCCGCACCCGTCTCGCCAGCGTGAAAAACAGTCTGCCCCATTATCTCAAGATAGGGCCGGGCCTGCTCTACGGTCTCGGCACTGCCACCCACCATAAACGTCAGTGTTCCAGCAGCAGCTCCGGCGGTACCACCGGACACCGGTGCATCAACAAAGTCGATACCCTGCTCTTTTGCCTGCTGCCCGACTTTTCTGGCAACTTCAGCTTCTATGGTGCTGCAATCAATCACCAGACAACGGTTGCCTATCGTTTGGAAGAGTCCATCATCTCCCAGGTAGAGTGATTCGACCTGTTTGCCAGCCGGTAACATACTGATCACCACACTGGCACCCTGTGCAGCCTCAGTCACGGATTCGGCCTTTGAGCCTCCGGCTTGTTCCAATTGATCAAGCGCCTCAGGAACCAGATCATAACCACAGACATCATGCCCGGCTTTCACCAGGTTCTGAGCCATGGGACCACCCATATTGCCAAGGCCGATAAATGCAATTTTTGTCATTAATATCATCCTTATTCAAAATAGTCGGATTAGTCGTAATGCCACTCAGGTTTGCGCTTCTCAAGAAACGCACTGACGCCTTCCTGCTGGTTCCTGCCATTGAACAACGTCAGGAACTGCTCCCTTTCCTCTGGCAAGACATCTCTGGAAAATCCGGAACGCCCCATCTGGATCAGCTTTTTACAGGCCCTCAAGGCATCCGGACTCTGGTTTCCGGCATTGGCCGCAAGCGCTTTCGCCCGTTCAAGACTCTTACCACTGTCCACCATTTCCTCTATCAGTCCAATTGCCAATGCTTTTTCTGCGGTCACTTTCTCGCCGCAGAGAATCATGCGCTTGGCCCAGGCTTCGCCCACCAGCAGGGTAAGGTTCTGAGTTCCGCCGGCACAGGGTAATAACCCCACCGACGCTTCAGGCAGGGCCATAATGGCACCCTGTTCAGCGATGCGCAGGTCACAGGCCAGCGCCACTTCCAGCCCACCACCCATGGCATAACCGTTGATGGCCGCAATGCTGAGCCCCGAAAAGTTACTGAGGGCTTCAAAAGCCCTGCCAAAGCTTTGTGCAAATGGGCGAGCTTCCTCCGGGGTCAGGTTATCAAAGCGCTTTAAATCAGCGCCTGCACTGAAGAACTTCTCCGAAGCCGAGGTGATCACCAGGGCAATCACATCAGGCTCACGGTTCAACTGGTGAATAATCTGCTCCAGCTCATCAAGGCTTTCTGGCGTCCAGGTATTGGCCGGAGGATTGTCCAGGGTGAGAATGGCGGTACGTTCTTTACAGGTGAGACGTAACTTTTCAGACATAATCACTGTAACTCCATACCGGTATCAGAAATGCTCTCGGAAAGTAAACGACGGGCGACAATCAAGCGCATAATTTCATTGGTTCCCTCCAGAATCTGGTGGACCCGGGTATCCCGCACATGTCGCTCCAGAGGATACTCCCTGATATAACCATAACCGCCATGAATCTGCAGGGCCTCGTTACAGACCCTAAACCCGATATCCGTAGCAAAACGTTTAGCCATGGCACAGTATGCGGTTGCTTCCGGATCCTGATTATCCAGTTTGAAGGCTGCCAGTCGAACCATCTGGCGGGCAGCCACCAGCTCGGTATTCATATCCGCCAGCTTGAACTGCAAGGCCTGGAAACCGGCCAGTTCACGACCAAACTGCTTCCGCTCTTTCATATAGGCCCGAGCCGTGTTCAGTGCCTGCTGAGCTGTACCTATGGAGCAGGTGGCGATATTGATTCGACCACCATCCAGACCTTTCATCGCAAAAGAGAAGCCCTGACCTTCCTTGCCCAACAGGTAGTCTGCAGGTATACGAACATTGTCAAATGAAATCAGTCGGGTTGGCTGGGCATTCCAACCCATCTTTTCCTCCTTCTTGCCGTACTGGATACCTGCCAGATTGGCGGGAACGGCAAAGGCGGAAATGCCTTTCGGACCGTCTTCGCCGGTTCTTGCCATCACCAGCAGCAGATCGGTACTGCCAGCCCCGGAAATAAACATTTTCGAGCCATTGAGCACATACTCATCGCCATCCCGCCCGGCGCTGGTTGTCAACGATGCGGCATCACTGCCCGATCCGGGCTCGGTAAGGCAATAGGACGACAGCTTGCTGCCACTGACCAGCCCTTCCCCCCAATCTGACTTTACCCGATCCGTAGCAAACTCACTGATCATCCAGGTAACCATATTATGAATGGTGATATAGGCGGTGGTAGCCGTACACCCCATGGCCAGCTGCTCAAAAACAATATGGGAGTCCAGCCTGGACAGGCCCAGCCCACCCATGGACTCATGGGTATACAGGGCACAGAACCCAAGGTCTCCCGCTGCCCTGATTACATCAACCGGGAAATGACAATCAAGATCCCACTGTGCTGCATGGGGGGCCAATTCGGCATCGGCAAATTGCCGGGCCAGATCACGAAAAGCGACCTGCTGTTCAGAAAGGTGATAATCCATATAAAAATGCCGCCTCTTGTGTTTTGTTATTTGTGAGGCCTGGGGCATGCGGCATTTTTATTAGTGGTTAGTGCATGCTCGCCAGGTTGGTGCACACGAAAAGTATCGGTAAGTTTTTTTATAACATCTCGACCGCGATGGCGGTAGCTTCTCCTCCACCAATGCAGAGTGAAGCAACACCTTTGGTGCCGCCGGTCTTTTTCAGGGCATGCAACAGTGTTACCAGAATGCGGGCACCGCTGGCACCCAGGGGATGACCAAGTGCGCAGGCACCGCCATGAATGTTGACCTTATCATGATCCAGGCGCAGTTCGCGGATAGCCATCATGGCCACTACGGCAAACGCCTCATTCACTTCAAACAGGTCTACCTCGCTGGCCTGCCAGCTAATTTTTTCCAGTAGCTTACGGATGCAGTCTACCGGAGCAATGGTAAATTCTTCAGGCTTCTGAGCATGGCTTTGGTAGCCAATAATTCTTGCCAGAGGTTGTAAGCCCTGTGCTGCTGCATCACTTTCACGCATTAACACGAGCGCCGCTGCACCATCGGAAATAGAGCTGGAGTTTGCCGCTGTCACGGTGCCCTCTTTGCTAAAGGCCGGACGTAACTGACGGATTTTCTCCGGCCTGGCCTTGCCCGGCTGCTCATCAATATCAACCAGCCCTTTACGGGTTTCAACCGGCACAATTTCTTCAGCAAACGCACCAGAACTGTTCGCTTTGCTGGCCCGTTCCAGAGATGCAAGGGCATAGTCGTCCATAGCCTCGCGGCCCAGGCCAAAGCGATCAGCGGTTGCCTGGGCAAAGACCCCCATGGCCACGCCCTGGTAAGCATCCTCCAGACCATCGGTGAACATATGATCCTTGACCTGGCCGTGACCCAGTCGCATCCCTCCCCTGGCTTTATCCAGCAGGTAAGGGGCATTGGTCATACTTTCCATACCACCGGCCACCACCAGATCGGCTTCACCGGTTTTCAGCTGGGTTGCTCCCAGCATCACCGTTTTCATACCGGAACCGCAGATTTTGTTCACTGTAGTGGCTGGGACATGGTCGGGAATACCGGCATGCAGTGCCGACTGACGGGCAGGCCCCTGGCCGGTACCTGCTGGCAATACACAGCCCATCAGTACTTCTGATACATCCTCTGGAGCAACGCCTGCCCGCTCCAATGCTGACTGGATCGCAACAGTACCCAGTTCCACCGCTGTTATAGACGACAGATTACCTTGAAATCCACCCATTGGGGTACGGGCAGCGGAAACAATAACAATGCTTTCCTGTGACGGGTTAGGTGCAGAAGACATAGTGAAACTCACTTTTTCTGTAATTTATTCTTTCTGATTTGCAGGACAGTGTCCTGTGTTTTTCTTGCAACTGTCTCTGTGCATAATAGCTTTATTGGTAACAGAAAACGATTATGGAATTTTTCCAACTGATTCTTGTCCTACTCATCGTCTTGAGTCATGAAGCAGGCCAAAGCAATGAATGATGTCAGGAGCAACGCGGCAGATTTCCCATTTCTCTGTCCTATCTGTAACCATAACGGGTATATCAGAGGACAACCTGGTGGAAATTCACTGGTCAAAACCTCTTGCCCGGCATCCCACGTTTTCCACCTGAAATGCTTCACCCAATGGGTTGAGAGTGAACAGCAGGCCGCAATAAATCTTGACCAACGCCAATGCACTCAATGCCTGCAACCGGCGCTGCCATTGATTCGTCTGGACGGGGAAAGCGTCCTTGACGACGAATCACATTATTGTGAATCCATGATGCTTAATGCCTGCCGTACCGGGAATCTCGGCAACCTGAAAATGCTGCTGCGCGAAGACGAGGCTTTGGCAAAACGGACTTACCGTTCGGCGCTCACCGGTCATCCTGAACACCCGTTAACTGTTGCCATCAATTACGGCCATACTGATTGCGTTCGAGCCCTGATCGACAGCCATGCTGATGTCAATGCCGCCAATCACAATGGTGTGACACCCCTGAACATTGCAGCCCGGCAGCGCCGCACCGATTACTTGCAAATGCTGACCCGGGCCGGGGCGAATATCATTAACTTACTGCGCACCGCTGTCTGGGAGGGCAATACTGACCTCCTTAAATACCTGAGCAGCACTCAACCCGGCCAACTTGCTCTTGATAAAGCTCTGCGCGAAGCCGCCATACAGGGGCAGACGCAGTGCCTTGAAATCCTGATCAAGGCGGGAGCGAAGGACCTTGATGATGCCTTGTACAGTGCGGTCCTGGCAGAAAATATCGAGAGCCAGAACATTCTGGTCGAACAAGGAGCGGATATTACGACCCTGCTGCACACTGCTGTCAGAAAAGGTTCTTTAGAATGTATCGATAACCCGATCTTCTTGAGATACGTCAATGCCACCGATAAGAAAGGCAGAACCCCACTGCATATTGCCGCTGCCAAGAGCCGCACCAAATGCCTTAAAAAGCTCATTAAAACCGGTAGAGTGAATATCAATATCGCTGGTAAATTCGGCTGGACGGCTCTCCACTTAGCCGTTAGATACGCCAGTACAGAAACCGTCATGGCGTTACTGGGCGCTGGCGGCATCAAGGTCAATGAGAAGACTAACGCAGGCTGGACAGTCCTCCACTTAGCTGCCAGATACGCCAGCGCAAAAACCGTCATTGCTTTACTGTCCGCTGAAGGCATCAAGGTCAATGAGAAGACTAAGGCTAACTGGACGGCCCTCCACTTAGCTGCCAAATACGCCAGCACAAAAACCGTCATTGCTTTACTGTTCGCTGAGGGCATCAAGGTCAATGAGAGGGAAAAATATAACTGGACAGCTCTTCACCTGGCTGCCCGCTATGGCCGCACAAAGATCGTCAAGGCGTTATTGAACGTTTCGGATATCCAGATCAATGAGCAGACTGACACAGGCTCGACAGCTCTGAGCTTTGCTACCAGGTATGGCCACACTACTTGCAAAAAACTCCTTACTGAAAATGGGGCAATAAATAATCAGTCGTTCTGCCTTCTACAGTGAGCCATGTTTATTCAATAAAATTCCAACACTTTTGATTGGTTGTGTTGTCGGGCGAGAACCAGATAGCCACTTACCCCTACATTCACGTAGAATACCGAAACTTCTGCACTCTAATACAGGGGGCAGACTGTAAGTAGTTAACCAAATGAAATCATATATTTCTGACTAAGTTGTCAGTCACTCTGCGGCGTTGCAACTCCGGTCACATAGCTACGGCTATGCTCCCTACGTTGCGCCTTGCATAGCAACTGCCCACTTAGCCAGAAATATACGATTCCATTTGGCCAACTACTTAGAAGTCTTATTGATATACAGAGTCAATCTCTGACTGACGGAATTACCGGATGAAAAGCAGTATCCGACTGAGAGCACTGGAAAAGAAAGACCTGCGGTTTGTGCACTCTCTTAATAATAACCGCAGTATTATGTCCTACTGGTTTGAAGAGCCCTATGAGTCTTTCGATGAACTGGAAGATCTTTATGGCAAGCATATCCATGACAATACCGAACGCCGTTTTGTTGCTGAGCTTACGGCCACGCCGGAGCTTTCCGGCGTAGTCTGAAGCAGTTGGCCCCCTTGACGGACAACCCCATATAACTTTGATATCCCGTATTCTCAAGCAGCGGCATCCCTGCCTTGCTGATCGACCTGTCAGATATCAATTACCTCAAAAGGCACCTGGGGATTCACATCAGCATCATAATCCACACCCTCAACACCGAAACCAAACAACTTCAGAAACTCTTCTTTATAGAGGGTATAATCGGTCAGCTCCGCCAGATTGTCATTGGTCAGCTGTGGCCAGATATCCTGGCAGTGCTTCTGAATATCTTCTCTCAGCTCCAGGTCATCAAGGCGAAGACGGTTGCTGTCATCCACTGCCGCAGCCGCACCATCACTACGGTAAAGACGCTCACGGAACATACGGTTGATTTGTTCGATACACCCTTCGTGTACGCCCTCTTCCCGCATTTTCTTGAAAACCATGGAGATATAGAGCGGCATAACAGGAATCGCCGAACTGGCCTGAGTGACCACACTCTTCAGTACCGCGATATTGGCTGAACCATGGATTGATTTCATCGAATCGTTGATGGCATGGGCTGTACGGTCCAGATCTTTCTTGGCTTCACCCAGGGCACCATCCCAATAGATCGGCCAGGTCAGTTCCGTACCAATATAGCTGTAGGCCACTGTCTTGCAGCCTTCTGCCAGAACGCCCGCAGCAGACAGCGCGTTCATCCACAGTGCCCAGTCCTGCCCCCCCATGACCGTAACCGTTGCTTCCACCTCTGCGTCAGTGGCCGGTTCCACCGTCGCTTCAAACAATGCATCTTTGTTGGTATCCACTGCGGTAGCGCGATATGGCTCACCCATCGGCTTCAGTACCGAGCGAATCACCTCGCCAGTATCCGGCAGTTTTCGCACGGGTGATGCCAGCGAGTAAACCACCATATCCACCTGGCCAAGATCCTGTCTGATCAACTCAATGGTCTTTTCTTTGGCTGCGTGGCTGAAGGCATCGCCATTCAGGCTTTTGGCATAGAGGCCAGCTTCGTGGGCCAGCTGATCGAAGGCCGCAGAATTGTGCCAGCCCGCGGTTCCCGGCTTGTTTTCGGTGGCCGGCTTTTCAAAGAACACACCAATGGTGGCCGCACCGGAACCAAAAGCTGCGGTGATACGAGAAGCCAGTCCATAACCACTGGAAGCACCGATCACCAGTACTTTTTTGGGGCCATTGGCTACGGGACCCAATGACCGGGTGTAAGCAATCTGCTCCTTCACATTGGCTTCACAACCTACCGGGTGAGTGGTTGTGCAGATAAATCCACGAATCCTTGGTTTAATGATCATCGTTGTCCCCAACAAGTGAAATCCGGTTCGAAAACCAGGGGCCAGTCATGAGCCCGTCTGTATGAATAACCCGGTAGCTTATCCAAAAGCCACAGCCCGGGAAAGAGATGGCGCGTATAAGTCGGTAGCGTTATGGATCGGTTTGTTAGAATTTGTAAAGAGCAGGCGAGGTGAGCGGTTATTGATAATGCCGATACAGCAAGATCTTCAGTAAAAAGGAATAACGTCCTGTGTGGCGTCGGAAATAATACTAAAGTACCTTTTACTGCCTTTATGAAATATCCAGGTTAACAGCCGATAGGTGGATTGTCAGTCATAGGTTATGGAGACTCCTGTGATACCTCCAGGTTACCCTTCAGAGAACCAACCCCCGGTCGAGGTTAAAAAAGACTTTGCCAAGGCACCTCCGGTTGCGCCGCAAACACTCAGCTCTATGGTCTCTGAACCTGGTGCCTGCTTTACCAGCCTTGAACAACGCACTATCGCTCAAGTGGTCACTGATAACTGTCTGACAAAACCGGAGACAAGGCCCGAACCGTTAACCTCTGCAGGTTTCTCTGACGCACCCAATACAGCGGTAAGCAAGCACATAGATCAAACCGTTGTCACGTTAAGACTCAGTAATGCATTTAAGGGTGCCTGCCTCAAGCCCCTGCCACCATGGGTAGAGGTCGATCCCGATGCATTGAATGATACTGCCTGGCTCGATCAATTCCTGAGCAAAGAGGATCAACAGTGGGTTGATGTCGTATTAATTCAAGAAGGTAAGGCTTGTCCCCGGGTTAAGGGGCAAACGCCCGGGCTTAATCCCCTGCTGCCAATCGTAGCGGTGGTGAAACCCAGCCAGGCTTATAAATCAATCATTGCAGAGCAGACAAGGCACCCGGTTTCGAAACGCTGCCATTACCAATGGCTTGATCGGTCCGAACTGCAATCCCCAGAGCAGCAGGTGCTCAGTGTCTATCAGGGAAAAAGACCTGCTGCAGTTCTTGAATATCCCTCGACCCTGGACCCCAGGATTGGTTCGGCAGAGTTATTTCCCGGTCTGGATACCAGGGTATTGGCCAACCCATTTGGTCAGGGTGTAACCATCATCGCACAACGCAGAGACGAACCACAAAGCAAGTATTATGCGAACCGCCTGGAGGCCCTGGTAAAAAAAGAGTGGCACCAGGCAGAGGCTGATATAGCCAGAGGGGTTCCCAAAGATCTTGCCCTGCTTCATAGCCACATCAGAAACCTGCACAAGCGTGGCGAACTGGAACTGGTAAAACCTGATTGCATCAGGCGGGAGATCATCCATGCCCGTGAACAACTGTCAGCCTATAACCAGTCAGTCAACCCTGGTCAGTTAACACCAACGCAGCTGGCCGTAAGGAAACAGGCTATTCAGGAACGGGTCACGGAACGCTTCAATCAACCCGCTGTTACCCAGAAACAACTGCGCTGTTTGTCTGAACATAAGCAAGTATCCAGACCATTATCTGAAAAGATGAATACAGATGCCGGAGAGCTTCTGGCTGACGAGATGATCAGTAACTATGAGCAGCAGTTAACCCGGGAAATACCCACTGAACAGACAGCGGCAGAACAGCAAGCGAAGCAGATTCTAACCAGTAATAGAGCAATCCAGAATGAAATAAGCAACATAATCGATCAGCACCTTCATCATCCGGAACAGTTAAAACTCATGATTTTAAGGCATAAAATCACCGATCTCAGAAATGATCAACTGCTGCTGTTTCAGGTATTAGACTCACCGGCATTAACATCTATTGCCGGAAAAATCAGCTGGCAGGCGGCAATGGAGTTCAAGCGGGTTGGCTATGATCTGAACGATGAACTCACCCTTCCCGGCCGATGGACTGACCGACTTCTGGATCCTGACAATCCTCCCCGGAAGCTGGGTAGTGGGAAGGAGAATACGGTGTACCTGTTATCCTATAAAACCGGAAATGACACAGTAAAGCGGGTGTTCAAACCTGAACTGGCCGTTGACATCTCAAGCTGGAGAAAAATCATCTCTCCACAGTTGTACCACGACAGGTATCATCCAAATCTTACGGCCAGAAATCTGGCCACCGGCGAGATTGCCCGCCTGCTGGGCATGAACGTGATGCCCGATATGTCATTTTGCGAACATAACCACCAGATTGGACTGGAGATGGAACTGGCTTCAGGAGTATCAGCCAGGACCAGTGTACGTGCCAGCGCTGCTCCTAAACAAAAGAAAAAGCTGGCCCATCAGGAACTGCTGGATAAGGAGGGCAACCGGGAAATCAGGAGCAAAATATTCAGCGGCCTGGCTGACCTTGAGCTGTTGGATGCCATTTGTGCCCAACCAGACCGACATGATGGAAATTACTTCATAGACTACGAAACTGGCCGGGTCATCGGCATTGATAACGATACCTGTCTTTACCCGTTCAGAGACATCATTGCGCCATCCGCTGACAGTATAAACGCTAGATACCGTAAAGGATGCCGCGTCGGTTATCCACGGCTGATGACCCGCAAGTCTTATGATCGTTTACAGAAGCTTGATGTAGAAGTGTTGTGTGACTCACTACCAGCCTGCTTCGATCTGAACGTTAAAAACGCTCTGATGCAGCGAATATTCCTGATTCAGGAACACAGTCAGGCATTATTCTTTGCAGGGCGGATAGTCGATGACTGGGAATCGTGGCGTGACCCAACCACAAACGAATCCGCTATCGGGTTTCTCACTCTGCCAATGCATGACATTGTCAACAAAGAACGGAAGGCCCTTAAGGAAGAAGAGAGTCGTATCCAGCCTCTGCTCAGTAAATATCAGTCAAATGAACCACTGTCTGATCGGGAAAGCAATCTTGTCAGAGGCTATTTATGGAGAAATAAACTGCTGAGTAATGATGAAGTGAATCAGAGATATGCTATCAGCCGAAGCTATTTTTACACGGCCATATATTATTAAACTGGCAGCATGACGTGGACAGCGCCATTGAACATGCCCTGGCCATTCTATAGCTGAAAACCAACTGTATTATTTCCCCCGGGTATCCGATAATTCGACGGAATCCCAAGTCAATCTGGCCTATAGTAAATGCCTTAATCCGTTGCCATAGAAACAAATAACAAGTGATATCCCAGAGGTAGTCATCACAGTGCAGTTACAAACTTCCGGAATTGGATGCTGGCAGGGAGCAGGGCTGCTCACCACTACCCTGCTAGGCACCAGCGTATTTATTCTTCCCCAGTTAACCATTGAACTGGCAGGCTACGGAGCCCTGTGGGCCTGGGCCCTGCTTACCCTGACCATTATTCCGGTGGCATTGGTGTTTGCCAGTCTGGCCAGCCGGTTCCCCCATGCAGCCGGACCGGCCTATTTCGTGGAAAAGGCCTTTGGCTCTGTCGCCGGAAGAACCATCGGCATCATTTTTCTTTGCGCTGTCCCCCTGGGTGCACCTGCTGCCATCATTATGACCTACCAGTTTATTGATGCCCTGTTTATGGTGCCGGGCTCAATAATCATTGTCGTTCAATTAGCGTTCCTGGTCTTGCTTTATGCTCTGAATTTTCGGGGCATACATATTTCTGCCACCCTTCAGCTGATACTGACTTTTTCTATCATGGCGGTACTGATTCTGATGATGGTGGCCCGGGGGGTAGTTGATGTACCCGCCTCCCCGGAGAAAACTGTCGTTAGCAGCAGCATGATTCTTAAAGCCGCCGGGCTTGCTTTCTGGAGTTTTCTGGGAATGGAAGCCATGTCCCATCTGGCAGGTGACTTTCGAAACCCCGAAAAAGACCTGAAACCGGCCATCATGATCGGCGTTACCATCGTTGGCTGTATTTATCTCGCCTGTACATGGTTGATACTGTCCATACCGGTGACGGCTCCCCTGGCCATGGCGGGTGTTTTTGATCAGCTGTTGGGCGGACTGGGTTCACCAATCATCGGGACTCTCGGGCTGGCAGGTGGTATTGCAACTGTCAATGTCTACATCGCCAGTCTGATTCGTCTGACACTGAGTTTCAGCCAGGAAGGAGTGTTGCCAGCCTGGTTCAGTAAACAGAATCGTTACGGTGTTTCCGAACGCGCCCTGGCAACCGTGCTACTTATCATTGCAGCGATTCTGATCTTTACTCACTGTACCGATCAGGATCTGGAAGATCTGGTTTCCTGGGTCAATGGGGTTTTCGTTATTATTTACCTGGCCTCCATGCTGGCAGCCTTCCGACTGCTGCCTGCTAAATACCACTGGATGAACCTGCTTGGCTGCCTGTTCTGCTTTATGCTTGCCTGGGGCCTCGGGTGGAAAATGGCGTATGCCGCTGGCATGCTGGCGATTGCCTCACCATTGCTATGGTGGCAAAGGCAAAAGCAAAAGTCGGCTTGTATGGATCCTGGTATTATCGATCATCACTACAGTGTGGATAAATGAAAATAAGCAGCTAGGCTCTGAGGGCGATAATGAGAACTCATTTTTGGTTCAGGAGTCCATGAAATGAATTTTCCTCCTGCTTTTTCCCCCTCAGCACAATACTCACCCACCGCTGCATCCGCAAGCGCACAACCATTAACGGACTCGTCGTACTCCAGGTTTTTTCACTCTCTTGAAGAGATGAGCGATCTGGGGTCGGATGTTAAACGTTTTATGGAGATAGCGAAAAAAAATATTCGTGATCGAAATATTGCGGCTTCACCGTTTCTGGTTTCTGAAACAGAAAAGGTAGCCAACGAGTTACTGGGACTACTACAACCCGATGACATAAGTGATAAACCTGATAACCCGGCAGATCACAGTTCACTGGAGAAAATCCATTTGTTCTCTAAAACCACAACCATTGACATGACGCTGAAGCAGTTGGGCGTCCCCTGTACCAGCAGTCGTGAACTGAGACAACAAGGGTACGATAACGCCACTCAAAGGCTCAATGAACAGATTGCCAAAGATACAAACGGAGTGATTACCAACCTGCTCAACCCTGGCACGCTGAAAGACCCAAAAACAGCTTTCTTGTTAGTAAGCTGGTTGTTTCAAAATGTATCGTGGAAACAACCTTTCATGGCAATACCCCAGAAATATCAAACAGAAATGACCTGGAACGGTCAGAAGCAGCCGGAGATCGTCTGGATGAAAAGCGGCAAGGGGACAACCTTAGTTACTTATAAAAATATTTCAGACTTTGAGTTTATTGCCTTGCCCGTTAAGGAATCCGGGTTGAAAGCTGTTTTCATAATGCCTCCCAAAGCGGCGCAACAAGAACACAGTGACGAAGTCAGCCATATCCTGACCACAGGCTTGAACTCATTATTTGACGATGAAATTGATCAAGGGAACGTCTCACTGTGTTTACCCAAATATCAATTCGATTATGTCTATGAGACAGAATACCCTGAGTTGCTCGGTTCAGGAAAACACAGGACAAACCTTAGCATCAATGAGGCAGGTGCCCATGTTGCGGCTTCATTCCAAATTCGTGGCGGTGGGAGACCTAATCTGCTGTACATCAATCGCCCCTTTTATTTTGCCATGATTAAGGATCAGGGTGATCAACGAAGGTTATTGGGTGCCGCCTATATTAAAGAACCATGGGGATAGTGAGTGATGGTTAACCAGTTAATCCCAAATGGTTATTAATTAATCTAATAACCGTTGTAATCTCGATTTAATCAGGAAAATCAGCCCTCGCTGGATCACAAAATCCGCAGTACTTTGTTGTTTATCCTTAAGTATATCCATAATGGTCGCCCCATGTCCGAGAAATACGGATTTTCCGCCCCACTCCTCCCCCGTGTAGTTTTGCAGATGCAGCACATTCTCTCTGGCTCCAGTCAGGCCGCTGGCGGTCA
The DNA here is from genome assembly GCF_049310245.1 of Endozoicomonas sp. ALB115. Lineage (NCBI taxonomy): Bacteria > Pseudomonadati > Pseudomonadota > Gammaproteobacteria > Oceanospirillales > Endozoicomonadaceae > Endozoicomonas > Endozoicomonas sp. ALB115. Next base: position 16,203 of record NZ_JBLYZG010000013.1, read on the forward strand.
TAAAGTGAGGACTGGCAGCAGCATCACCAGCAGCAGTAATGATCACTTGATGGGAGTCTGATCTTCTCTCCACCACATTTTTCCTGACCCGATGTTGCTGTAAAGAGAATACAGTCGCAAATGAGTCATTAATCTTTTCCTCCGTAACGCCCAGCGATTGATCAATACCATAGCTATGCGCCACTGTTTGAAACCATGCTCTGGAAAGTGCTTTGCGTACCTTGGCTGCACGCTGATCACGCCACGCTTTCCGGTCGGCTTTTGATCGTTTATTGCCGTTTTGATCCAACTCTGGTACCGGTAATACCGCTAACTTTTTCTGAACCTTCTGGCAGAATTGATTAAATGCTTCAGGTATCTCCATCCCGATGTAGACAAGGTTTTTATTTTCAAAACACCGGGTCTGCAGCGCTCTTCCAAGGGTTGACGCCTTCAAGTGGCGAACACCACTTGACTGCTGACGGGTTTGTCGGCTGAGAAGTTGTCGTTCATCTGCACTCAGCCCCTCAATCCTTTCCATCTGAAATGTCATCTGCTCCTGGAAAAACTGCTGAAACTGTTGATCAAGTACCACCATCCCACGAAAATCTGGAAAGGTATCCAGCCGATCATTTTGCAGGGGCTGGTCTTTCGGTCCTTCCCAGGAACAAACACCATAGCTTCGGGTAGCCGATACGGCTCTGTTCCCCATATACTTTTTACGGATCTGACTATTTTTACCCCCCGCGCAAATCACTAAATCAACGGGACGGGTTAACGTTGCTTCAGGTTTCTGATAACCAGCAGGCGGCTCTTTCTTGCCGTTGGCAAAGGGAGAGGGATCATTCTCAGGGTGGTATGTAGCCTTTACTGTATAGCCTTGTTCATTAGCCTCTACTATCGTCATTTCATAAGCAGCTAACCGCTCCAACCTGGTTTTTTGTGGGGCATCACGCTGGGAAATATGTTCGTAATTGCGTGACATCAGTTCAGCAAGTCTATGATTCAGAGCCTCTTCCAACCGGTGAGTGGCAATTTCTCCAGCCATTTCGCCAAAACCATCCGTACGAATAACGCCTTTTCCATCCTGACCGAACATGTCGTAGTAATGTTCTCCAAGATAAAACTTCAGCATATCCATCCATTTAGGGTCCAGTCGAACCACTTGCACCCGGTTATATTCAGTGCTCCGTTTCTCAAACACTGAGACATTGGCTCCTTCCTGAAACTGAGTAAAAGCCAGCATCAGTCCTGTTGGCCCAGCCCCTTCAATGGCAACGTTCGGATGACTGTTTGCTTCATTGTTCTGCGCTATTATCCAGTCCAGCTGGGCTAAATCCACTTGTGGTCCTCTTAACTGAGCCAAATCCAGCAGCTTTTTGAACATCTGCTCATTGTGTTCGGAATCGGTGCCCCATACAGCGGTCGTTTCAATACCTTGTAATAACAGATTTAACTCCCAGCGCCGCCCTTGATTCAGCTGAATCTTCAACAATGCCGCACGACCTTGTGCTATCAAGCCCCGATAGACTTTGCAACGAGCGTCAAGTTCTTTAAATTCCTGGCTTTGATTCTGGTTTTCTGCAGACAAAGTACTCCGTAAGGATTCATACTGCTGAAAATCTTTTTCAACCCGGGCCAGATCAAGCGTTCTCAATTCACTGGGTAATCGACTTATTTTGCGTACTACAGCAGAAACATCTGTTTTCAGATCTTCCTCAATACTGAATAATCCCGAGGTTCCAGATAATAGCCCTTGATAACTCTCTTTAAGCAATGTCAGATCGTCAGCGGAAATCAACTCCCGGGGATGACCTTGAATACTCATTTCATTATCAATAATCAGGTTCAGCGCATTCTGCAAAGCGCGATCACGCCGGGAGTAGGGATAAGAAAGTATATGTCCTACACGTGCGGTTAATTGTTGATACCCTTCAGGAGACAGGTTCTTCCGAAGGTTATGTAAAACGGACAAAGTGATGGTTTTTGTCAGTTCGGTAAAACCTTCAGATTGTCGGGTATCACGAAAGTGCTTTTCCAGCTTGCAGATGGCTTCATGAGCTTTATGCCCCTCAGGTAACAATTCCGGTGACAGAATTATAAGTCGATAGTAGGCTATCAGCACTTCCCTGCTATCTTCCAAAGTCACCCCGGGCAAGCGAGACAGCAGCCCGGAGAGTTCTGCTTTAAGAAATCCAGCGGCTTCACGAATAATTTTACGTTCTTTTGTGCTGCTGAGTATTGTGTCCTTACTACTGAGTATCGTTTTACGCTCAGATTTTTTAAGAAAAGGCAAAACGCCATTTCCTACGTCCTTTATAATGCGTTTTTTTAAGCTATGAGGAGCTTGTTCAGTTTGAAGCAATTCCCATAACTGACCACGAAATAAAGCAGCCGCTTCCTGCTCTTGTCTTCGCTGTTTCCGGCCTTCTGTCGTGAACAGGTTTAACAAACGTTGAAGAAAAGAAGTAGTAGACTGAACTACCTCTACCCTTCGATGCCAAACTGCACCCCGATGAAGATCGCCGGGGTGCTTCAATTTCCGGGTAACTTTCAGTTCTGCCCGTTGACGATTCTGATGAATTGTTTCGAGCTCTGTCAGCGTGTTTTTGATATGAGCATAGGGTTCATTATTTGATAACCCGGCAGGTCTGCCTGAATCCATTCCATTTCTCCTTTTATGTCAATTTATTCCCGATTAAATCAGGAAATTCAGTCCTTGCCGGATCACAAAGTCCGCCGTATCCAGTTGTGCATGCTCAAGCCTGTCCTGCCTTTGTTCCAGCCCATATTCCTGATATATTCTTGGTCCGTTCCACACATCCCTTGTGTAGTTTTGCAGATGCAACACATTCTCCCTGGCTCCAGTCAGGCCGCTGGCGGTCATAAAATGGGGAGTAGCAGCAGCATCACCAGCAGCAGTGATCATCACTTGACGGGAGCCTGATTTTTTCTTGATCACATTTCGCCAAACCCGACGTTGCTGTAAATAGAATACCGCCACCGATGGGTCATCAATCATTTCCTGAGTAACACCCAGCGACTGGTCAATACCATAGCTGTGTGCCACTGTTTGAAACCAAGCTCTGGAAAGCGCTTTCTGCACCCTGGCTTCGCGCTGATTACGCCAAGCTTTCTGGTCGGCTGCTGATCGTTTATTGCCATTTTGATCCAGATCTGGCACCGGTAATGCTGCTAACTTTTTCTTAACCTTCTGGCAGAATTGAGTAAATGCTTCAGGCAATTCCATCCCGATATAGACCAGGTTGTTATTGTCAAAACACCGGGTCTGCATCACTCTTCCATGGATGGATGACTGCAGGCTGCGAACACCCCTGGACTGCTCATGGGTTTGCTGGCCAAGCAATCTTCGCTCATCTGAACTCAGCCCCTCAATCCTTTCCACCTGAGATAGCATCTGCTCCTGGAAAAACTGCTGAAACTGTTGATCAAGTACCACCACCCCGCGAAAATCCGGAAAAGTATTCAGCCGATCATTTGGCAGGGGCTGGTCCTTTGGTCCTTCCCAGGAACAGACACCATAGCTTCGGGCAGACGTTACGGCCCTGTCCCGCATATATTTATTACGCAGCTGGCTATGTTTACCCCCGGCGCAAATCACTAAATCCACAGGACGGGTTACCGTTGCTTCAGGTTTCTGATAACCGGCAGGCGGCTTTTTCTTGCCGCTGGCAAAGGGAGAGGGATCATTCCCGGGGTGATATTTAGCCTGTACTGTATAGCCTTGTTCACCGGCCTCTACCCTGGTCATTTCATAGGCAGCTAACCGCTCCAATCGGTTTTTCTGCGGGTCATCACGCTGGGAAGTATGATCGTAATTGCGTGCCATCAGTTCAGCCAGTCTATCATTCAGAGCCTCTTCCAACCGGTGAGTGACAATTTCGCCTGCCTTTTCTCCCAAACCATCCGTACGAACCATACCCTTTCCAGCCTGTCCATTCTCACCGAACAGGTCGTAGTAATGTTCTCCAAGATAAAACTTCAGCATATCCATCCATTTAGGGTCCAGTCGAACCACTTGTAACCGGTTATATGCAGTGCTCCGTTTCTCAAACACTGAGACATTGGCCCCCTCCTGAAACTGGGTGAAAGCCAGCATCAGTCCTGTTGGCCCAGCGCCTTCAATAGCAACATTCGGATGTCTGTTGGCTTTCTTGTTCTGCGCTATGATCCAGTCCAGCTGGGCCAAATCCACTTGTGGCCCTCTTAACTGAGCCAAATCCAGCAGCTTTTTGAACATCTGCTGATTGTGTTCAGAATCAGTACCATAGATATTGGCCTTTCCTATACCTTCTAATAACAGATTTAACTCCCAGCGCCGCCCTTGATTCAGCTGAACATGCAATAATGCCGCCCGACCTTCTGCTATCAAGGCCCGATGTGTTTTGCAACGGGTTTCGAGTGCTTTAAATTCCTGGTTTTGATCCTGATTTTCTGCGGACAAAGTACTCCTTAAGGACTCATACTGCTGAAAGTCATGTGCAACCCGCTCCAGATCAAGCGTTCTCAATTCACTGGGTAATCGACTTATTCTGGCCGCTACAGCACAACCGTCTGCAAACAGATTTTCCTCTAGCCGGTGTATTCGCGAGTAACGAAAAAATAGCCCCTGATAGCTATCTTTAAGCAAGGCCAGGTCCCTGGCAGAAACCAACTCCCGGGGGTGGCCCTGAACAGACGAACTGCCCAGGCCATTATTAAAAATCAGGTTGAGTGCATCCCGCAAAGGCCGCTGACGAGGGGAGTATGGATAAGTAAATACATTACCGATTCGTTTCGTTAATTGTTGATACTCTTCAAGCGACAGCTCCTCCCGAATGTTATGTAAAACGGACAGGGCAATGGTATCTTTCAGGTCAGTAAAACCAACCGATTGCCGGGTATTACGAAAGTGCTTTTCCAGCTTGCTGATAGCTTCATGAGCTTTATGCTCATCCGGTAACAATTCCGGTGACAGAATAATGAGTTGATAATAGGCTTTCAGCACTTCTCTGCTATCTTCCAACGTCACCCGGGGTAGGCGAGACAGCAATCCGGAAAGTTCTTTTTTCAGAAATCCAGCGGCTTCACGGATAATTTTACGTTCTTTCGGGTTAATTAGAATTGTATCCTGACTACTGACTATCGCTTTACACTCTGATTCTTTAAGAAAAGGCAGAACACCATTTTCCACGGCCTGTATGACCTGTTTTTTTAGACTGTAAGGCGCTTTTTCAGTTTGCAGTAATTCCCATAACTGACCACGAAATAAAGCAGCCGCTTCCTGCTCTTGTCTTCGCTGTTTCCGGCCTTCTGTCGTGAACAGGTTTAACAAACGTTGAAGAAAAGAAGTAGTAGACTGAATTACCTCTACCCTTCGATGCCAAACTGCACCCCGATGAAGATCGCCGGGGTGCTTCAATTTCCGGGTAACTTTCAGTTCTGCCCGTTGACGATTCTGATGAATTGTTTCGAGCTCTGTCAGCGTGTTTTTGATATGAGCATAGGGTTCATTATTTGATAACCCGGCTGGTCTGCCTGAATCCATTCCATTTCTCCTTTTATGTCAATTTATTCCCGATTAAATCAGGAAATTCAGTCCTTGCCGGATCACAAAGTCCGCCGTATCCAGTTGTGCATGCTCAAGCCTGTCCTGCCTTTGTTCCAGCCCATATTCCTGATATATTCTTGGTCCGTTCCACACATCCCTTGTGTAGTTTTGCAGATGCAGCACATTCTCCCTGGCTCCAGTCAGGCCGCTGCCGGTCATAAAATGGGGAGTAGTAGCAGCATCACCAGCAGCAGTGATCATCACTTGACGGGAGCCTGATTTTTTCTTTATCACATTTCGCCCAACCCGGCGTTGCTGTAAATAGAATACCGCCACCGATGAGTCATCAATCATTTCCTGAGTAACACCCAGCGACTGGTCAATACCATAGCCGTGTGCCACTGTTTGGAACCAAGCCTTGGAAAGCGCTTTCTGCACCTTGGCTACGCGCTGATTACGCCAAGCTTTCTGGTCGGCTGCTGATCGTTTATCGCCATTTTGATCCAGATCTGGCACCGGTAATGCAGCTAACTTTTGCTTAACCTTATGGCAGAATTGAGTAAATGCTTCAGGCAACTCCATCCCGATATAAACCAGGTTGTTATTGTCAAAACACCGGGTCTTCATCACTCTTCCATGGATGGATGACTGCAGGCTGCGAACACCGCTGGACTGCTCATGGGTTTGCTGGCCAAGCAATCTTCGCTCATCTGAACTCAGCCCCTCAATCCTTTCCACCTGAGATAGCATCTGCTCCTGGAAAAACTGCTGAAACTGTTGATTAAGTACCACCACCCCGCGAAAATCCGGAAAAGTTTCCAGCCGATCATTTTGCAGGGGCTGGTCCTTTGGGCCTTCCCAGGAACAGACACCATAGCTTCGGGCAGACGTTACGGCCCTGTCCCGCATATATTTATTACGCAGCTGACTATGTTTACCCCCGGCGCAAATCACTAAATCCACAGGACGGGTTACCGTTGCTTCAGGTTTCTGATAACCGGCAGGTGGCTTTTTCTTGCCGCTGGCAAAGGGAGAGGGATCATTCCCGGGGTGATATTTAGCCTGTACTGTATAGCCTTGTTCACCGGCCTCTACCCTGGTCATTTCATAGGCAGCTAACCGCTCCAATCGGTTTTTCTGCGGGTCATCACGCTGGGAAGTATGATCGTAATTGCGTGCCATCAGGTCAGCCAGTCTATGATTCAGAGCCTCTTCCAGCCGGTGAGTGACAATTTCGCCTGCCTTTTCTCCCAAACCATCCGTACGAACCATACCCTTTCCAGCCTGTCCATTTTCACCGAACAGGTCGTAGTAATGTTCTCCAAGATAAAATTTCAGCATATCCATCCATTTAGGGTCCAGTCGAACCACTTGCACCCGGTTATATGCAGTGCTCCGTTTCTCAAACACTGAGACATTGGCCCCCTCCTGAAACTGGGTGAAAGCCAGCATCAGCCCTGTTGGCCCAGCGCCTTCAATGGCAACATTCGGATGTCTGTTGGCTTTCTTGTTCTGCGCTATGATCCAGTCCAGCTGGGCTAAATCCACTTGTAGTCCTCTTAACTGAGCCAAATCCAGCAGCTTTTTGAACATCTGCTGATTGTGTTCAGAATCAGTACCATAGATATTGGCCTTTCCTATACCTTCTAATAACAGATTTAACTCCCAGAGCCGCCCTTGAGTCAGCTGAACATGCAATAATGCCGCCCGACCCTCTGCTATCAAGGCCCGATGTGTTTTGCAACGGGCTTCGAGTGCTTTAAATTCCTGGTCTTGTTCCTGTTTTTCTGCGGACAAAGTGCTCCTTAAGGACTCATACTGCTGAAAGTCTTGTTTAACCCGGTCCAGATCAAGCGTTCTCAATTCACTGGGTAATCGACTTATTCTGGCCGCTACAGCACGACCGTCGGCAAACAGATTTTCCTCTAGCCGGTGTACTCGCGAGTAACGAAAAAATAGCCCCTGATAGCTATCTTTAAGCAAGGCCAGATCCCTGGCAGAAACCAACTCCCGTGGATGGCCCTGCACAGACGAACTACCCAGGCCATTACCAAAAATCAGGTTAAGTGCATTCCGCAAAGCCCGCTTACGAGGGGAGTATGGTTTGGTAAATACATTACCGATTCGTTTCGTTAATTGTTGATACTCTGCAAGCGACAGCTCCTCCCGAATGTCATGTAAAACGGACAGGGCGATGGTATCTTTCAGGTCAGTAAAACCAACCGATTGCCGGGTATTACGAAAATGCTTTTCCAGCTTTCTGAAAGCTTTGTGAGCTTTATGCTCATCCGGTAACAATTCCGGTGACAGAATAATGAGTTTATAATAGGCTTTCAGCACTTCTCTGCTATCATCCAACGTCACCCGGGGTAGGCGAGACAACAATCTGGAAAGTTCTTTTTTCAGAAATCCAGCGGCTTCACGGAAAATTTTACGTTCTTTCGGGTTAATTAGAATGGTATCCTGACTACTGACTATCGCTTTATACTCTGATTCTTTAAGAAAAGGCAGAACGCCATTTTCCACGGCCTGTATGACCTGTTTTTTTAGAATGTAAGGCGTTTTTTCAGTTTGGAGTAATTCCCATAACTGACCACGGAATAAAGCAGCCGCTTCATGATTTTGTCGGCGTTGCTTACGACCCTCTGTTGTGAAAAGGCTTAAAAAACGTTGCTGCAAAGAGGTATCAGATTGAACTACCTTAACTTTTCGATGCCATACCTCGCCCTCATGAGGATCGCCAGCGTGTTTCAATTCAAGGGAAATGTTCAGTTCTGCCAATTGATGATTCTTATGAATTGCTTCAAATTCTGCCAGCGTGTTTTTGATATAAGTATAGGATTCATTTAATAATCCTGGGGGTCTGCTGGTATCCATTACATTTCACCTTGTATGTTAAAAACTGTCGGACAGGTTCTATTCAGATCATTGGCTAGTTAACAATGTGCTTTTATATAAATCACTAACCGATTTGTCAGTTGTACTAACATCCTATGACTAACCCTGTGGAAGTTGTTCTGTTTCGATATTAATGGAGAATGGGTTGAAGTTATGCTTGATTGCAGTTCCTGATCAAAAAGCATCTTGCTTGAATAAAAAATGATAAGAGAGAATCAAGCCAAACTTCGGTAGATAATAGAGAAGCCGACATAACCATTCAGTTACATCGCCCCCGGTTTGAAAGGAAAATCTTTGAATTAGTCCAGTGATAAATCCAGACCTCGCCGGGCAACCCCGGGATAGTCATCTTCAGGTAAAAACGCAGAGAGAGCCACCAGCATTTCACCCAGCGCCTCTTCTGACTCAGCCACCAGATTGATGTGCCCCATTTTACGACCGGGGCGCTGGCTTTTGCCGTACCAGTGGCTGGTGACATTGGCAACGGACAACACTTCAGCGGGAATATCAGGCTGACCCAGAACGTTAATCATGGCACTGGGGCCAATGGCTTCAGTGGTGCCAAGGGGTAAACCGGCAATGGCCCTGAGATGGTTTTCAAATTGACTGCACAGGGTTCCCTGCTGGGTCCAATGGCCGGAGTTATGCACCCGGGGGGCTATCTCATTCACCATCAGCTGGCCATCCACATCAAAAAACTCGATGGCCAGGACCCCGACATAGTCCATTTCAGCAGCCAGCTTGCTGAAGGCGTCCACCGCCTGTTGATGAATCCCGGTAGAGATGGATTTCGCAATAGATAGCGTCAGAACCCCATTGGTATGCTCATTCTCAGTGACCGGATAAATAGCCATATTACCCTGTTTGTCCCGGGCACCAATGACCGACACCTCGCGCTGAAAGGGAATCATTTTTTCGGCAATAATCGAGTGGGGTGAATGTTCACTGCCAACAGCCAGAAATTCTGACATTTCCGACCAGATCTGCTCAATATCACTGTCTGACCAGACCCGCCACTGCCCTTTACCGTCATAGCCGGCCTGACAGGTTTTAATAACCAGTGGCAGCCCAAGCTTCTTGATGACTGCATCAAAGTGAGAACGATCGGTGATCAGCTGGTAAGGCGCACAGGGCACACCGGTTTTATCCAGTAACGCTTTCTCCATGCTGCGATCACCGCCGACTTTAATGGCCTGCTTACCAGGATAAAACTTTCCGGAGGCAGCACACAGAGTCAGCACATCGTCAGGAATATGCTCAAACTCAGCGGTGATGGCGTCACATTCAGCAATAGCCTGTGAAAGGGTTTGATCGCTGACCTGAAGCGTCAGGGGATGCATCAGCTTTGTGGAGCCGACATCATAGGAGAGGATATTGATATTCAGCGGTGCGCCCGCAAGACTCATCATGCGTGCAAGCTGGCCCGCGCCTAACACTAGAATATTCATACTGCTTTTTATCACTCGGCAGGATCAGGATTCGCTAATACAGTTTCGGTTTGCAGCTTCCTGAAATCATCAATTCTGGCCTGCAACTCTGGCTGCTGACAACCAAGAATCTGTGCTGCCAACAGACCGGCATTGGCCGCCCCGGCATCGCCAATGGCCAGAGTACCGACTGCAACACCTTTGGGCATTTGGCATATAGACAATAACGAGTCGATACCGTTCAATGCCCTGGATTTAACAGGAACCCCCAGCACCGGCAGGCTGGTAAAGGCGGCAGCCATTCCCGGCAGGTGTGCAGCCCCCCCGGCACCGGCAATAATCACTTTGATTCCCCGGGCAGCAGCCTGAGAGGCATAATCTGCCAGTAGTTGTGGAGTGCGATGGGCAGAAACAACCCTTGTTTCGTAGTCGATGCCGAAATTTTCCAACATTTCAGCTGCATGCTGCATCGTGGGCCAGTCGGACCTGGACCCCATTATAATAGCAACGGTCATAACCACTCCTTTATTCTGAGCGGCAATAATAGCACATATAACCCGTTTGCCTTCAGGGAAAACAGACCAAGTCGTGGCCAGCAGGCTTGCAAAAGAATGGCTCTGCAATTTACAGACAAGGCATCCTGGCAGCCATCCGTCACTTTTAAAACTGAAAGCAACCACCTGATTTAATATAATTCTATATAGATCAATAGATTAGCTTATTTTTATAGAGAAATGGTACTAAAGTATAATTTTACCTTTACTCATTATTCCATATATTGACGAAAAAATTGGTCTAGAAAGGAGTACGGACTATGTTTGTTTTTTTCAAGGGAACAGGGCATACACCACCGACGCAGCCTCAATTTGAAAATCGTGGGGCTAGACTCGGAAAAACAAATAAACAATCTAAAGAATTTAAAAATAGCGCTGCATCATTTGCTCAAGCCGCTAGTGAACTTAACAATAAAATCGCTGGAAAAGCTGAAAAAGCTGAAAAAGCTGGAAGAGCTGGAAAACCTAAAGACACTAAAAAAACTGGAAGAGGTAAAGCATTTGACCGAGAGACTGAACAAGTACATGCTAAAAGAGCACCTCAACCAGGCAAGGTTGAAATTGGCGGAAAAGATCTTTCCAAGCGTAAAATTGTCTGGCTAGAAAAGTTTAAACATTACTTTAAAATATTTACTTGCAATGTGAGTTTAACACTTCACTTTTATCGTAGTCAGGAAGCACGAGCAGCCCTTAAAAAATCCAGAGATGAATCAAAATCAGAGTTGGCTATCCTTACAAACGAAGAAGCAATGAGGACAAATACCTCAAAGATGAAGGAAGAGCTAGCGGATGGGCAATACTTACAGGCAGCTAAGAGAGCCGGGGCTGCTAGTGAAGCTGCTTTTAAAGCAGGAAAAGGTCGAATTGAAAGTTGGTGGGCACGTGTTTAAGCTGATGCTTATCAGACTGAAAATTTAAATCCTTTTCAGGAAAATATAAGTTTACTGTCGTAAAAAAAGCATGAAATGCTGCCTTAAACCCTGGGCAGCAATAAATCTTCTTTTACTATCCATCGATCAATCTCATGGTACCCTCCAAAGAGCCATTATTGACATAGAACTCATCTTCACTGATGGACCATCTTGATCAGATGCAGCCGATCGCGTTAACGCAAAGTCTCCCCCAATATCTGCCGTGCTATCTACTGGCGAAGTCAGGCTGACCTGCGGTCGAAGGCAGTTCAGTCCCCTGGTAAAGTCAATTCCTGATAAGCCGATGTAAACTGTTCAGCGCAAACAGGCTGGATAGTCTAAATAATGAATAGTTCCCAAGGAATGTAATAGCTTGTTTCACGCCAATGAAACCGCTTTGAGAAACCCGATATATTATTTATAGTCTCAGCAGTCAGCCTTACAGGCAATACAGCAACATGCGAAGTCGATTACTAAACCAGGTAAATATCAGAAGTCTGCCATGAAAATGCCTTTTCAGCCTGGAGACCAGGTGACCACTCATTTTTATCCGGTCCAGAAAAACCGCCGCAGAACCGTCATCCGCTGCTATCGTTCTATTGACTGTCCATCTGGCTGGCTGGTTGATACAAAAGACGACAGTGGAAAACTGTTGAAAGCACTGGATGCGAAGTGGTATCAGCTAATGGAAATGGAAGAGGCACCTGAGCCAGAGACCACCCGGTAGCAAAAGAATTATTTAGTAGCGAACGAGAGAGCAGGAATGCAGCATGAAGAAGAAATGGTAGTCGGTACTGGACTTGAACCAGCGACCCCCACCATGTCAAGGTGGTGCTCTACCAACTGAGCTAACCGACTGAAGTGGTGCGTATATTATCAATGCAGCTAAAAAATGCAACACTTCAATCAGCTTAATTCTAACAGGGTAAATACCTACTCTCAGTGTTTTAAAACCTGCTCTCTGAGCAAGACAATTTCATCCCTGACAGCAGCAGCCTGTTCAAACTCCAGGTTACGGGAGTGTTCCATCATTTTTGCTTCCAGCTTCTTGATGGTGGCGGCCATGACGTCCGGGGTCATGGGAACCTGATACTCAGTTCCCGGCTCTGCCACTGCTCTATGAGCTTTAGTGCCTTTCTTCCGTCCGGGCACAACAGCACCTTCAAGAATATCAGCCACCGATTTGAAAACACCTTTTGGCGTAATATTGTGTTTCTTGTTGTAGGCCATCTGCTTTTTGCGACGCCGCTCGGTCTCGCTGATTGCCCGTTCCATGGAGCCGGTCATCCGATCACCATAGAGAATTGCCCGGCCATTAATGTTTCGGGCGGCACGGCCAATGGTCTGAATCAATGAACGGTCAGAACGCAGAAAGCCTTCCTTATCGGCGTCGAGAATAGTGACCAGGGAGACCTCTGGCATATCAAGGCCTTCCCGCAGCAGGTTGATACCCACCAGCACATCAAAGGCACCAATACGCAAGTCACGGATAATCTCCACCCGTTCCACTGTATCAATATCTGAATGCAGGTAGCGAACCCGGACACCCTGCTCATGCAAAAACTCGGTTAAGTCCTCGGCCATACGTTTGGTGAGCACCGTGACCAGCACCCGCTCCTCTTTGGCAACGGTTTTATGAATTTCCATCAGCAGATCATCCACCTGGGAAGAGGCCGGTCGGACCTCAATTTCCGGGTCCACCAGACCGGTAGGCCTGACCACCTGATCAACCACCTGCCCCTGGTTCTCTTCCTCATACTTACCCGGTGTCGCAGAGACAAAAATAGTCTGCGGCCGTCGTCCTTCCCACTCTTCAAATTTCATGGGACGGTTATCCAGGGCAGAAGGCAGGCGGAAACCATACTCCACCAGTGTCTCTTTTCGAGAGCGATCCCCTTTATACATGGCACCGATCTGCGGCACAGTCACATGGGATTCATCAATCACCAGCAATGCATTATCCGGGATATAATCAAACAGGGTTGGCGGTGCCTCGCCGGGTTTATTGCCGGAGAGGTAGCGGGAATAGTTCTCGATACCGGTGCAATAACCCAGCTCAATCATCATTTCCAAGTCAAACTGTGTGCGCTGCTCAAGTCGCTGAGCTTCCACCAGCTTGTTGTTATCGCGTAAGACGTTGAGCCTATCCACCAGTTCTACCTTAATGGCTTCCACTGCATCCAGGATGGTTTGTCTGGGGGTCACATAGTGAGTTTTTGGATAAATGGTCGCCCTGGGCAATTTTCTCAGAACCTCGCCAGTCAACGGATCAAACTCGCTGATGGCTTCCAGTTCATCGTCAAACAGCTCCAAACGGACCGCCTCTTTTTCCGATTCAGCGGGAAAAATATCAATAACATCACCACGAACACGGTAAGTGGCCCGCCGAAAATCCGCATCGTTGCGCGTATATTGCAATTCCGCCAGGCGACGCAGAATGGTTCGCTGATCCACCCTGTCACCACGGTCCAGATGCATCATCATTTTCAGATAGGACTGTGGATCACCCAGACCATAAATGGCCGAAACCGTTGCCACAATAATCGCATCCTGTCTTTCCATCAGGGCCTTGGTGGCAGAGAGACGCATTTGTTCAATATGCTCATTAACCGATGCATCTTTCTCGATATAGGTATCTGACGTGGGTACGTAGGCTTCTGGCTGGTAATAGTCATAGTAGGAGACAAAATACTCCACAGCATTGTCTGGAAAGAACTCCTTGAACTCACCGTAGAGTTGTGCGGCCAGTGTCTTGTTGTGGGCCATGATGATCGTCGGCCGCTGTATTTTTTCGATCACATTGGCCACCGTGAAGGTCTTGCCGGAGCCTGTTACCCCCAGCAATGTCTGGCAGGCAAGGCCAGCATCAATGCCCTTGACCAGCTGTTCAATAGCAACCGGTTGATCACCGGCAGGACCGAAGCGGGAAGAAACTTTAAACGATCGACTCATGCTACCCTTCCATCTGGAGCAGAAAAATTTGCCAACGGTAACCGACAAACGCATACCAACGGTACATCGTATTGTGTATGATGCCTTCTGTTGGTCGCATGACGGATAATTGCTACTCATCACCGTTATAGTACAGCTATTGGTAGATAGTTTCCGCCACAGGAAGTCTAACCAAACCAGCAGAGAGCTTACACAGACTCCGGGAGAACTTCTCCAGCCAATAGCGGAAGGCAAACAGCATTATAATTCTCAGTGTTACAACCATAAATGAGGAAAACTGTGACTGGTCATCCATCCCAACGCGTGCAAATGGTCAAGCCATCTCCAACTCTGGCAGTCACCGCCAAGGCTGCCGAACTGAGAGCTGCCGGACATGACATTATTGGCCTGGGTGCCGGAGAGCCCGATTTCGACACTCCGGAGCATATTAAAGCCGCAGCGGTCAAAGCCATCGCTGAAGGGAAAACAAAATACACTGCCGTGGATGGAACCACCGAGCTGAAACAGGCCATTATTGATAAATTCAAGCGGGATAACGGCTTTGAATACAGCCAAAGCCAGATTCTGGTTTCCTGCGGCGGCAAACAGAGCTTCTTCAACCTGGCCCTGGCACTGCTGAACAAAGGTGATGAGGTCATTATTCCAGCCCCTTACTGGGTATCTTACCCGGATATGGTGGTCATCGCCGAGGGTGTGCCGGTTATCGTAGAAGCCGGTCTGGAAAACCGCTTCAAAATCACTCCCGGGCAACTGGAAGCCGCCATCACTGACAAAACCAGACTGGTGGTACTCAACAGCCCCTCAAACCCGACCGGAACCGCTTATAACCGCAAAGAGCTCGAAGCGCTAGGCAATGTGCTGAAAAAGTACCCGGAGGTAATGATCGCCACCGATGATATGTATGAGCATATCCTCTGGACTGAAGAGCCTTTCTGCAACATCCTGATGGTCTGCCCTGAACTCTATGACCGCACGATTGTTCTGAACGGCGTCTCCAAGGCTTACTCCATGACCGGCTGGCGGATCGGTTACGCTGGCGGGCCAGAGTGGCTGATCAAAAACATGAAAAAAATCCAGTCCCAGAGCACCTCCAACCCCTGCTCTATCGCCCAGGCTGCTGCCGTTGAGGCACTGAATGGGTCACAGGATTGCGTGAAAGAGATGGTCAAGGTGTTTAAGAAGCGCCATGACTACGTTGTTCGCCGATTGAATCAGCTGCCGGGCGTCAGCGCTATTGAGGGTGACGGTACTTTCTACGCGTTTGCTGATTTCAGTGAAGCAATGAAAAAGCTGGGCTTTACCAAGGATACGGATCTGGCAGCTCTCTTCCTGGAAAATGGCGTTGCCCTGGTCCCCGGCTCTGCCTTTGGTTCTGATGGCTGCATGAGACTATCATTTGCCACCAGCGATGAAGCGCTGGAAAAGGCTCTGGACAGACTTCAAGCGGCCCTGACCTGACCGACTATTTTTACTGAGTACCAGCTTCTGGTACTCAGTAACTTGACAGGCACAACAAGCAAGGTATCATTCACCTTATCTTTTGATCCCCGATAGCTCAGTTGGTAGAGCAAATGACTGTTAATCATTGGGTCGCTGGTTCGAGTCCAGCTCGGGGAGCCACACTTCTATCAGTACACTGCACTCTACCCTTATGGTTCATCAAAAGTGAACTTTACCTCGTTGGAACTATCCAGTTAACTTTCTTCCCTGGTCAACCCGGTCCCTTCCAAAAAAACGTGATGCGCCGTTGGCAGTCCTGAGTCTGGTTCAAAGCTAGAATAACGTTTTGAAGTCCTGTCAAAACAAGAAGGGATTAACAGAAATTCTCAAGAAACATATTCAGACTAATACAATAAATAAATACTGGAGCTACTCTCCCTCAAAACCCTGAATCGGTTTCACTGTTCCCCAATGATGACAGCGGGGACATTGCCAGTGCATTTCTTTCCCGGAAAAACCACATCGACCACAGGAAAAAACCGGTTTAAACTCAAGCATCCGCGCCGTAAGATGGTGAATCAATTCCAGTACATTGTCCGACAGGTCACCCTGAAACTGACGACGAAGACCAATCAGCTCATTCAAGCCTCTCAGTGTAGGATGACGCTCAAGTTGCGCCGTTAGAAAGTTAACAGCCTGAGACTCCCCTGACTCCCTGAGCAAAAGACGAGTCATTGCAATGATAACCGCAGTACCGGGACGCTCATTCAGGCAACGGCCAAGATAAGCGCCAAGCCCTCTCACACTTCCCGTATGCTCAAAAGATTTCTCCAATAATGGCAGCGAGAGGGGCATGAAGCTGATATCCTGAACCGATATTCTCTGCAACACTTTAATTGCCTCTTTGTAGCTGCCTTCGTCAAATTCCATTTGACCCAGCAAAAGGCTGGCCCTGACACTGTTCTTATCCCGGGAAAACGCCTGACGTATCAGGCGGCGTGCATTTACCCGGTCATTCTGCTTAAGGGCTGTTTCGCTCTGCTCGCAGTAATAATGTGCCAGAATGACAGCAAAGTGCTCTCCCCGGCCCGGCCTCAACCTTTCTGCAACTTCTGCTGCCTTAACCCACTCCCGTTCCTGTTCATAGACACGCAACAATTGCTGCAAGGCCTGGTCCCGCAGCTCATGATTCTGACGACTGAGATCAATCAGAATGGATTCAGCACGATCCAGCAGACCAGCAGAAGAGTAGTTTTGAGCCAGGGCAAGCTGAACCTGGAAAGACTGGATGGACGTCAGGCTTGGGCGCGCCAGCAAGTCCTGATGAACACGGATGGATTTTTCCACTTCTCCGCGCTTGCTAAACAGGTTTCCCAGCGCCAGATAGGTATCAACGGTGTCATTATTGATATCCAGGGCTTTGATAAAGACATCAATAGCTTCATCCGTCTGCTCATTAATCAAATAATTCAGACCAACAAAATAGTCCTTCGACAGCTGGCCAGAGCTATTCACCCGCCTTCTCTTCTGATCACGCCAGCCCAGAAAATAACCAATGACGATTGCAGCTAGAATAAGGCCCAATAACGCAATATCAGGCATCCGTTAACCCTTTCAGGGCACTGGATCTCAACTTCTGGAGTTCGGCGTCACGCCGCGCAAGCTTTCTTCTCAGGCTGGCATTAGCCAGTCGCAAACGGATAACCAGCATCAGGGAAACCAGCAAACCGGCAAAGCCACCCAGTACAAAGGGCACCATAACCAGCGTGGAACTGCTTACGGTCGGCATCATTAACCCACCCATTTCAAGGCTGATCTGCTCGGTATTGGAGAGGGTAAAGTTGACGAAAAACACCAGTAAAACAACAAACAACGCCAAAACCAGAAGACGTTTGAACCACACGACTATTGTCGTAAAACTGCTCTTGACAAGAGGCAACTCGTAGCCCGCCATAAACTTAATTCACGATCAATCCATTTCTGCCTGTAAGCCACGATTCACCCTTTCCCGCAGCTCTTTGCCCGGTTTGAAATGGGGAACATATTTGCCATCAAGGCTCACAGCTTCACCGGTTTTAGGGTTACGCCCGACTCTTGGGGCACGATAATGAAGGGAGAAGCTACCAAACCCCCTGATCTCAACCCGCTCGCCATTGGCCAGCGAATCGGACATTTGCTCAATGATAGCCTTTACAGCTAACTCAATATCCTTGATAGAGAGCTGCGGTTGCAACTCGGCAATCCGCTCAATCAGTTCAGACCGGGTCATCGTCGTTTTTCCTTTCCCTGCCATTCCCGGAATGTCTAAAAGATCCTGCAGACCTTCTTAGACACCGCTTATTGTTTAAATGCGCCTTAAATAACCAGACTGTTTCTACACTAGCTAACCCACACCGAGAAATCAAGCAACCCTTTGATTAGCCCACACATTTCATAAGAATACCTGCCACTTCCTGTTCCCGGCTGAGAGCGAAGCAATACAATGGCTAAATCTCACACAACCTTTTGATCAAAAAAAACCGCGAGGCAAAAGCACTCGCGGTTTTCTTTGCTATCAGTGGCAGTTTTTCAAACAAAAGCACCCCTTGAGCAATCAGGAACAGGATGGATTATTTGTTTTCCATCTGCGCCTTGATCAGATCACCAATGGTGGTCGGACCGGCAGCTTCTTCGTCCTGCTTGGTACGCAACTCTTTCATCGCTGCTTTTTCATCGGCCTGGTCTTTCGCTTTGATCGACAGGCTGATGTTGCGGTTCTTGCGGTCGATGCTGATGATACGAGCTTCGACTTCTTCACCTTCTTTCAGGACGTTAGTTGCGTCTTCAACGCGGTCAACACTGATTTCAGAAGCTTTCAGGGTAGCCAGAACGTCTTCCGCCAGCTCGACAACAGCCGCTTTGGCAGTGACTTCCTTAACGATACCCTTAACAACAGAACCTTTTTCATTCAGGCCAGCGTAGGCATTGAACGGATCTTCAGACAGTTGCTTGATACCCAGGGAGATACGCTCACGCTCAGCGTCAATCGCCAGGATAACCGCTTCTACTTCGTCGCCCTTACGGTACTGACGAACAGCTTCTTCACCGGTTTCGTTCCAGGAGATGTCAGACAGGTGAACCAGACCGTCGATACCACCGTCCAGACCGATAAAGATACCGAAGTCAGTGATAGACTTGATCTTGCCAGCCAGCTTGTCGCCCTTGTTGAAGGAGCCGGAGAAGTCTTCCCATGGGTTGGTCTTGCACTGCTTGATACCCAGAGAAATACGACGACGCTCTTCGTCAATGTCCAGAACCTGAACTTCAACTTCGTCACCCAGGTTAACAACCTTGGATGGGTGAATGTTCTTGTTGGTCCAGTCCATTTCAGAAACGTGTACCAGACCTTCAACACCTTCTTCCAGCTCAACGAAGCAGCCGTAGTCAGTCAGGTTGGTTACGCGGCCAGAAGCACGGGCACCTTCAGGGAAGCGCTTGGTGATAGCAACCCATGGATCTTCACCCAGCTGCTTGAGACCCAGGGATACACGGTTACGGTCACGGTCAAACTTCAGGACCTTAACGTTGATTTCGTCACCAACGTTAACGATTTCGCTAGGATGCTTGATGCGTTTCCAGGCCATGTCAGTGATGTGCAGCAGGCCGTCGACGCCGCCCAGGTCAACGAAGGCACCGTAGTCAGTCAGGTTCTTGACGATACCCTTAACTTCCAGACCTTCCTGCAGAGAGCCCAGCAGCTGCTCACGCTCAGCGCTGTTTTCAGCTTCCAGAACGCTGCGACGGGAAACCACCACGTTGTTACGCTTCTGGTCCAGCTTGATAACCTTGAACTCAAGCTCTTTGCCTTCCAGGTGCGCCGTGTCGCGAACCGGACGAACGTCTACCAGAGAGCCTGGCAGGAACGCACGGATAGTCGCCACGTCAACAGTGAAGCCACCCTTGACCTTGCCACTGATAACACCCTTAACAACGTCTTCAGCTTCGAAGGCTTTTTCCAGTTCCTTCCAGGCTTCCATACGCTTGGCTTTTTCACGGGACAGACGGGTCTCACCGAAACCGTCTTCTACCGCGTCCAGAGCTACCTGGACTTCATCACCAATAGCGATGGTCAGTTCACCGTTCTCATCCTGAAACTGAGCCTTGGGAATAACACCTTCAGACTTCAGGCCAGCATGAACAGTTACCCAGTCACTGTCGATATCAACCACAACACCACTGACAATGGCGCCTGGCTTCATTTCGATTTCCTTCAGGCTCTCTTCAAACAGTTCTGCAAAGCTTTCGCTCATGATTTTTCCTGTGACAGTGTACGCATCTGCAAAGTCCCTGCCTTATCAGCAAAAACCAGCCAATGATAACCGGATAACGTACACTGGTTGTCATCCACACCGCCAGCCGGAGTGGGTTACTTTAATCAGGTTCGAATCTGCAATGCTGGCTTAACGCCAGAAACGAACCTCCAGATAATGTTGAGTGCAACTTATGGCGCACTCAGGTTTGCTGAAGTGGCGAACCCACTTCCCTGGCAGGCTGTCAGGAAAATCCCTAAACCAGCCCTCTCAGGCGCATCTGTTCCAGCACCTTATTGAATACCTCCTGGATACTCATGCGGGTACTGTCGAGAATGATGGCATCATCGGCAGGCTTGAGCGGCGCTACAGCTCTTTGACTATCTCGCTCATCTCTGGCCTGAATATCTGCCAAAAGGCGATCAAAGCTAGCATCAATCCCTTTTTGATGCAACTGGTCATAACGTCTTTTGGCCCGCTCTTCGGCGCTGGCGGTCAGGAAGACTTTCAGCGCCGCATCGGGAAACACCACCGTCCCCATATCACGGCCATCAGCCACCAGACCCGGCAGCTCGGCAAAATCGCGCTGGCGTTGCAACAGTGCCGCCCGAACACCCGGCAGTGCCGCAACCCTGGAAGCCATGGCACCCACCTCTTCCGTGCGCAGACTGGCACCCACCCGCTCACCTTCAAGAATGATGGTCAGACCTGCGCCTGATTCTGATGGTAAGAACTGAACATCAAGGTGGCCTGCCAAAACCTCCAGGGATGACTCATCGGCAAAATCAACCCCATGATTCATCGCTGCCAGGGCGGTTAACCGATACAACGCCCCACTGTCCAGCAACCTCCAGCCAAGCTCTCTGGCCAGCAGGGCTGCAATCGTTCCCTTGCCAGACCCGCTGGGACCATCAATGGTGACCACTGTCACTGGTGTCTGAGACTCACTCACTGGTATTTACCTTTACCACAATACGCATACCGGCTCGATTGGCCAGGCCTGCAAAATCCGGGAATGAAGTCGCCACATTTGCACAGTCAAGAATGCGAATATCGTCCTTTGCCCGCAGTGCAGCTACTGCGAATGACATGGCAATCCGGTGATCGCCATGGCTGTCAATAGTGCCACCGTTAAATACAGGCTTCCCCTTCTTTTCAGAAGCAGCATTACCGGAACCATTGATCATCATACCATCAGACAATGGTTGTGCATCAATACCCAGGGCAATCAAGCCATCGGCCATGGCCTGAATCCGGTCACTCTCTTTCACCCGAAGCTCACGGGCACCCGTGAGCAGCGTTCTGCCTTCTGCACAGGCTGCTGCAACAAAAAGCACCGGAAATTCATCAATGGCGATGGGCACCAGACGCTCAGGAATATCAATACCCTTCAGCGGCGCGGAACGCACCACCAGGTCGGCCACGGGCTCGCCACCCACAACGGACTCGTTTTCAAGGGTAATATCCGCCCCCATCAGCTGCAGGATCTCAACCACACCAGAACGGGTCGGGTTCATGCCAACATGGCAAAGACGAACCTCTGACCCCTCGGCGATTGAGGCTGCCACCATAAAGAACGCCGCTGAAGACACATCGGAGGGCACATCGATTCGGGTAGCTGTCAGCTTGCCCCCTCCTTTAATCGCGACCCTGCTGCCATCCTCACCATCGACCGAGACCGTATAACCAAAGCCATTCAGCATACGGTTGGTGTGGTCACGAACAATACCCGGAGCAACCGTCACCGTTTCACCATCTGCGTACATGCCCGCCAGCAACAGGCAGGACTGCACCTGGGCCGAAGCCATTGGCAGATGATACTCAATACCCTGCAACCGTCTACCGCCTTTGATCTTCAGTGGTGGGCGACCACCTTCTGAGGTCTCGATGGTGGCACCCATCTGGCCAAGCGGGTCCACCACCCGATTCATGGGGCGACCGGACAGGGAGTGATCACCGGTTAACGTAACATCAAAAGACTGGGCTGCCATCAACCCGGCCATCAAGCGCATGGCAGTACCGGCATTACCGAGATAAAGCGGCCCTTCCGGCGGCTTGAGGCCATGCATGCCAACTCCCTGAATGGTGACCTTGCCAAGATAGGGGCCATCAATCTGAACCCCCATATCCCGAAATGCCTTCAGGGTTGCCAGGGCATCCTCGCCTTCGAGAAACCCTTCAATCACTGTTTCCCCCTCCGCCAGGGCACCGAGCATGATGGAACGATGAGAGATAGACTTATCTCCGGGAACACGCAACTCACCGGAGATAGATCCTCCCGGGCTGGCAATAAATGTCTGGGTACTTTCTTTCATAGTGTCCATAACGTCTTTATCTGAATCTTCACCTTCAATCAGCACAGAGCCCGAAAAACCAGACGTCATGACAGAATCAGGCAATGGCTTCACCCGCTGCTTCCTGCTCTCCAGCAGAGAAGAGAAATGCTGACGCGCTGATTGCGCACGACTGAATATTCCCAGCAGCGACTGACTGTTTTTCTGCACAATCGCTTCCCGGAGTACCTGAAGGCCCTCGGTAAATTCATCCAGCGCTTCCAGCACCGCCTGATGATTACCCAGCGCCACATCATGCCACATAATAGGATCACTGCCAGCGATCCGGGTAAAATCCCGAAAGCCGCCCGCAGCAAAGCGAAAAATATCCTGATTATCCGGATTCCCGGCCAGCGTATCCACCAGTGAGAACGCCAGGAAATGGGGAAGATGGCTGGTCTTTGCCAGAACCTCATCATGATGACAGGGATCCATACTGGTGACCACTGCCCCACAGGCCTCCCAAAGCATCCTGACCTTTGCCAGTGCCAGAGAGTCGGTATTTGCCAACGGGGTCAGGATGACATCATGGGCCTGAAACAGGGTAGCTTTTGCGGCACCAACACCACTTTTTTCCGACCCCGCAATTGGATGGCCGGGTACCAGCCAGGAGGGAACTTTGCCAAAAACCTCACGGGCAGCATCCAGCAGCGCTTTTTTACTGGACCCGGCATCAGTAATCACTTTTTCAGCAGGAACGCCATCGGGCAAAAAGGAAGATAGCTGCGCAAGAACGGGCTTCATTGCCAGCATGGGCACGGCCAGCATAATCACATCAGCAGCGGCAACACCGGCGGAGAGGCTTTCGCAGCCATAATCAATGATCCCGAGCGCCTCGGCCTCTTCCAGTGAGGCTTTATTCTGGTCATAACCATACACTTGCCGACACGCACCGGCAGACTTTACCGCCGCTGCAAAAGATCCCCCGATCAGGCCCAACCCAACCACCAGCAGTGTATCAACTGTTTTCACAAACGAACTCCTTACGACGACTGACCAAGAACCTGGCTCAGCGCTTCCAGACAACGACGATTTTCTTCCGGCAAACCAATGGAAATACGGAGGTGTTCAGGCATGCCGTAATTGGCCACTGGCCGAACAATAATGCCTTTGGACAACAACCCTTCATAGACCGGCATGGCATTCCGCTTGAGATCGACGGTGATGAAATTACCCGATGAAGGGATCCAGTTCAGCCCAAGGCCAGAAAACCCCTGCTCCAGGAATACCATCCCCTGCTGATTAATCTCAACGGACTGCTGCAGATAAGCTTCATCCTTCAGCGCGGCAACCGCACCGAACTGAGCAGGAAGATTCAGGTTAAATGGCTGCCTCAATCGGTTCAGTACATCGGCTATTTCAGGATTGGATATCGAATAACCGACCCGGGCCCCCGCCAGCCCATAAGCCTTGGAAAAGGTTCGGGTCACCACCAGATTGGGATAGCGGTCAAGCAGGTCGATACCATCAGGCAGGTCACCACCCACCCCATACTCAAAATAGGCCTCATCAAGGACAACGATCACCTCTTTTGGCACCTTACCCAGAAAACCCAGCAGATCCTGTTCACTAAAGCTGGTACCGGTGGGATTATTAGGATTTGCCAGGAAGACAATCCGGGTATTGGCCTGAATCGCTTCCGCCATGGCATCCAGATCATGACCATAGTTCAGCGCTGGAACCACAACACTCTCAGCACCGACGGCCTTCACAGCCAGAGGATAAACAACGAAAGCATACTGAGAAAAAACCGCAGAACTGCTGGTATCCAGAAACGACTCCGCCAGAAGCACCAGCACATCATTGGACCCATTGCCCAGGGTTAATTGCTCCGGTGCTACCTTCAGTTTTTCTGCCAGCGCCTGTTTTAACTGATAACTGCTGCCATCGGGATAACGGGCCAGCTCTGCCAGGGATTCGGCCATTGCTTTCAGCGCAGCAGGTGGTGGCCCCAGAGGGTTTTCATTACTGGCCAGTTTGACAATATCCTCAACCTTCAAGCCCTGCTCCCTGGCAAGCTCCTCAATAGGCTTGCCTGGTTGATAAGGACTCATTCCTCTTACTCCGGGTACCGCCAGCTGCAGAAAATCACAGGACATAATTTGACCTTCAGTTGGGTTATTAAACTTGAAAACGGGCTCTCTCATTTCAGCCGATGAAAAAGCCATTTCAACTCGTGGCAATTTTTATTGATTATGGAAAATTTCAGCGGTAATACGCTTTTCGGGCAAAAACAGCCTGAAAATGTTGTTATCAGCTTCAACTATTGTCAAGAAGATAATCCCTAGGGAAGTTTAAGTACTGACGACAAATACAGTCCCTGGTTATAGATAAGTTCCCAACTCAGGGGCCTATAGAGATAGGCTTTCAGCGTCGGATCCAGCGGCAGATCCTGCACCGATTCCGACAACGGTTGCCCGGTATTTTTCCGGTGTTCAACCAGGCGCGAGCGGATAGCGGTGCGAGCGCAGGCCTGAAGTGAGTGGGGCTGAAAATTACACGGAATAAGGCAACTCCTTCTGCCAGTCAGTCTGCGATTACATCTGGCACCTGAATCCAACAGAGCTTTTAAGCCTTCGTTGCTGCCACCTATAACGTCCAACGGTGTCACGCCCCTGCTGTTTTTTGCGTTATAGTTGGCCCCCTCAGCCAGCAGCACTTTTATTTTCTTGCCGAAAGCCCCCATTGCCGCTTTATGCAACGGGGTCCATTGCCTGTTACCAGCTCTGGCTTCAAGGTTGGCCCCTTCAGACAGCAGCACACCGATATGCCGCAGGTCGCATCCACCATTACCAGCCGCATGGTGCAATGGCGTCCAGCCTAATTGATCAGTAGCCTCAAGATCGGCACCCGCGGCCAATAGTGCCTTGATCACCTCCGGCTCGTAAGCACCTGAAACCGCTAAAAGTAATGGCGTTGCCTGATAATTATCCCTGGCCTCAATATCGGCTCCCCAGGCCAGAAGCTCTTTCACAGCCCCATGGCTACGTGCCTCATGCAACGGAGTCTGGCCATAGTTATTGCGGGCTTTAACACTGGCACCTGCGACCAGAAGCGCCTTTAATTCTTCCAGATTGTATTGAACCGCCAGTGGCGTGTCTCCGTTATTATCCCTGGCCTCAATATCGGCACCCCGGGCCAGAAGCTCTTTCACAATCGCCTGGCTACGGACATTATGCAACGGAGTTCGACCAAGACGATTGCGGGCATTAACGCTGGCACCTGCGACCAGAAGTGCCTTTACAGCCCCAAAGCCGCCTCGATAAGAAACCACAGACATCAGTGGAGTCTCTTCACACCAGCCTTTGGCCTCAATATCAGCTCCCCTGACCAAAAGCGCTTTCACAATCGCCTGGCTACGGGCCTCATGCAACGGAGTTCGATAATCACGATCGCAGACATTAACTCTGGCCCCTGCGTCCAGAAGAACGTTGACAACATCCGGATTTTCCGACATTACCGCCAGCAACAGCGGGGTTCTGCCCGCCCGGTCCCTGGACTCAATATCAGCCCCCCTGTTCCAGCAACGCCTTCACCGATGCCAGATCTCCATGACTGGCTGCATCAAGCAAATGAAAATTACTGTCGTTTAATATTTCGCTAATTTGCTGCGCTTTCAGTGTTTGCTTATCGCCTGGTTCAGACCTGCTTGATGGGGTATTCATCAATAGCTCCAACAAATTATTGTCAAAAAGATAATCTCAGGAGGAGTTCAAATACCGACGATTAAAACAAGTAGTCGCTGATTATAGACAAGGAATTGTCCTTAAATAATTCCGACATTTTAAACTCGGTCTCCGTTCATCCTGAGCGGAGTCGAAGGGTGACTGGCACGATAATCGAGGCCGGAGTACACGCCCTTCGACAGGCTCAGGACGAACGGAGTTTGAGGCTCAGAAATGTCGGAATTATTTCGGGCCAATTCCTAAATTCCCATGAGAGGCTTATAGAGATAGGCTTTCAGCGTCGGATCCAGCGGCAGATCCTGCACCGATTCTGACAACGGTTGTCCGGTATTTTTCCGGTGTTTAACCAGGCGCGAGCGGATAGCGGAACGGGCGCAGGACTGAAGTGATTGGGGCTGAAAACTAACCGGCTCATCATCCGAGTCAATGTTGTCAAATCTGCCAGTCGCTGCCAGCAGGTCGTCCATTTTGTCAATTCTGCCCATGGCCACACCCAGCGGTGTACTCCCATGCCTATCACGCGCCTTATAGTTGGCACCCTCAGCCACCAATAATTGGACTTTCTTGCCCGAAGCACTTAATGCTGCTTCATGCAACGGGGTATATCGTGTAATTTTTTGCCTGGCTTCAAGATTGGCCCCCTCGGACAGAAGCACCTCCATATACCGCAAGTCGTGACGCATATCGCCAGCCGCAAGATGCAATGGTGTCCGTTGAAATTCATCAGCAGCCTCAATATTGGCACCTGCGAACAGAAGCGCCTTGGCCGCCTCAAATTTGCCATAAATAATAATCGCACAAATTAGTGGTGTTGCTTTATCATTATCCTTGGCCTCAATGTCGGCACCCCAGGCCAGCAGCTCGTTCACAATCTCACTGCTCCTGGCCTTATGCAACGGAGTCCGGCCTAAATCATCCCGGGCATTAACGCAGGCACCTGCGGCCAAAAGTACCTTTAACTCCTCCAGACTGTCTTGATGACAAGCCGAAAACAGTGGAGTTTCTCCGGTATGATCCCTGGCCTCAATATCGGCTCCCCAAGCCAGAAGTTCTTTCACAACCTCCTGGCTATGGGCAAAATGCAACGGAGTTCGACCAAGACGATTGCGGGCATTAACGCTGGCACCTGCGACCAGAAGTGCCTTTACAGCCCCAAAGCTGCCTGGATTAGAAACCACAGACATCAGCGGAGTTCCGTTACACCTGCTCTTGGCCTCAATATCAGCACCCCTGTCCAGCAGCGCTTCCACTGTCTCTTTGCTACGAGCCTTATGCAGCGGAGTTTCACCAACATCATCGCGGGCATCAATATTGGCACCTGCATCCAGAAGAACGTTGAAAACTTCCGGGTTTTCTGAACTAGCCGCCAGGCACAGCGGGGTTCTACCCTTCATATCCCTGGCCTCAATATCGGCTCCCCTTGCCAAAAGCGCTTCCACAATCGCCCGGCTACGGGCTTCATGTAACGGAGTTCGATGACCACAATCGCAGGTATTAACTCTGGCCCCTGCGTCCAGAAGAACGTTGACAACGTCCGGATTTTCCGACATTACCGCCAGAAACAGCGGGGTTCTGCCCGCCCGGTCCCTGGACTCAATATCAGCCCCCTGTTGCAGCAACGCCTTCACCGATGCCAGATCTCCATGACTGGCTGCATCAAGCAAATTAAAATTACTGTCGTTTAATATTTCGCTAATTTGCTGCGCTTTCAGTGTTTGCTTATCGCCTGGTTCAGACCTGCTTGATGAGTTATTCATCAATAGCTCCAACAAATTATTGTCAAAAAGATAATTTCAGGAGGAGTTTAAATACCGACGATTAAAAGTAGTCGCTGGTTATAGATAAGTTCCCATGAGGGGCTTATAAAGATAGGATTTCTGCGTCGGACCCAGCGGCAGATCCTGTACCGATTCTGACAACGGTTGTCCGGTATTTTTCCGGTGTTTAACCAGGCGCGAGCGGATAGCGGTACGGGCGCAGGCCTGAAGTGATTGGGGCTGAAAACTAACCGGCTTATTATCCGAATCGATACTGTCAAACCTGCCGACCGCTGCCATCAGTTCGTTCATTTTGTCAATTCTGCCCATGGCCAAATGCAACGGTGTTCTCCTATTCCAATCTAGCGCCTTATAGTTGGCACCCTCAGCCACCAATACTTGTACTTTCTTGCCCGAACCACTAAATACTGCTTCATGCAGCGGGGTGTATTGTGTAGTTCTTTCCCTGGCTTCAAGATTGGCTCCCTCGGACAGAAGTACCTCCATATACCGCAAGTCGGAGCACTTAGAGATAGCCGCAAGATGCAATGGTGTCCGTTGAAATTCATCAGCAGCCTCAATATTGGCACCTGCGAACAGAAGCGCCTTGGCCGCCTCCAGTCTGTCATGATGTGTAATCGCACACATTAGTGGCGTTGCTTTATCATTATCCCTGGCCTCAATATCGGCTCCCCAAGCCAGCAGCTCGTTGACAATCTCACGGCTACGGGCTTTGTGCAACGGAGTTTGACCATAACAATCGCGGGCATTAAGGCAAGCACCTGCAGCCAGAATAACGTTGAGAACTTCCGGGTTTTCCGACATTACCGCACGAAATAGCGGGGTTTTGCCAGACCAGTCCCTGGCCTCAATATCAGCCCCCTGATCCAACATCGCCTTCACCGATCCCAGGTCGCCATTCCCAGCCGCCTTGAGCAGATTTTTGTCCTCCGGGGACAGTTCGTCTGCTGCGCCAAACAGAGCATTTGTAACGACTCTCAACAGTGTCATCATAACGACTTCCACATCGTCCAGTGTTTGGTTAACGCCGGGACAAGACTGCTTTCTGGATCGTCAGCTCCAGCTATTACTGCCAGGAAGACAGTCTCGTGAGGCGTTTAAGTAATGACGACTGAACTTTTTTTCTGTCCGATCGTCTAAATCATTTGTACGGCTTTTTCAGTGCTAATTCTCCAAGCCAGGCATAACAATTTAATGCAGGAGCAATTGCTGCACAGCACAGATTATTACCGGACAGCCTCCCGGAGAGTTTGGCATATTCATTATGCAGGGTGACCGAAAACACGGATTACCAATCCCTATTAACAGCCGTGTGCCGCTGGACATTGAACAATGAAAATTTTGGAGACAGTTTCATGATTAATTCAACCGGTCATCAACCGATCCCTCCATCTGATCCACCTGCCAGGCTCCCGGGATTGGCAGACCACGGGCCATCAAGCCGTTATTCGTCAATTTCCCCTTTTGCCGGAAAGCGTGTCGCCGTTGCCGGGGGCGGCTCTGAACCCATTGAGCCAGCATCATCAACATCTGCAATTGCCATATCTGCACGGAGTCTTGAATCCGGCTTTGCCTCTGACCCACTGCCTGCAAAACAACCGGGTGACTTTGTCAAATGGGGAGAGTTGGACCAGCAAATCAGAGAAAGCCTAACGTTCTTCAATGTGTATGTGTTCGCTATTTATCTGGATCTTCCGTTAAATCAATTATTTAAACTCGAGCAAAAATTTCCGAATCAGCATGATGCAACTACACCTTTTCATCTGCTGGAAGATTTTTTAACTCTGGAAAATCATAAGTTAACCTATGAACAATGGCTCATAGTGCTGGCGAATACCTCAAGACCAGAACTGGTGAAATTGTATTGTGAAAAGTCGGGTGTTGCCATTGACCAGAGTCAGTTCCTGTCTGACTGGCCTGCCTGTGTACAGGCTGCAGATAATGATGCTGCGCTAAATCACAAGCTGAATATTTTCAAGCTGATCAAGATCTTTCAAATAGAAAAACGCCCTTTTTTTTATAATATTCCGACGGCAACATTAGCCTATGCTGCCGGATACCCGGACCTGATGGATGATCAGGATATTAAACAATGCTTTGACGTAGCAAACTTTTATGTAAACACACTCCTGTTTAAGAAAATCCTGGATAAACACGGTGGGAGCATTACCACAAATGAAATAGTTAAAATAATGCACAATCCTGAGATTATGATTATCAGCTGCGCGTACCGCCTCATTGAATCGCTGAAAGGCAACACCATACCTTTTTTCCGCAGCCATAACTTAAGCTGGAATAAGCAGATTGTCGATCTGACATTCCAGGTTTCAGTGCTTGGGATAAACGCTGAACATTTGGGCCGGGCACTGGGGGTACCGTTGCATATCATCCAGAAAATTGTTGATAGAGATTATAACTTGGTAAGCAATCAAGAAATGTTCGATGATTTATTCAATCAAGCAATCCTTTGCTCACCCCGACTCACACCCGGGCACATTATCCATGCACTGCGGGAAGCAGGCAGTGCCAGTGGTTGTCGCGAAGAGTTAGAAAAATGGATAGAAAAGGATAAAAAATCAGACAAAAGGAATACATGTTTACCCTGGCTAAACGAATTCACTCCTGAAGAGTTACCTGAACTCAAACCACTCTATCGGCCGGAAGATGACAACTCTAACGGGATTGTCAGTTCGCAACCGTTGACCCTGGATTTTTTGCGTAACCTGCCATTAAGCCATAACTGGTTTTTGATTGGTTTAACCATGGGGCTGTCAGGGGATGAGCTGGAAAGGATTGGTTCCAGAACGATCTTTGAAAACGGTGCGCCAGACAAAAAAAGGCTGAGCCTTGCAGCTCCGGAATTATCCCGAACACTGGTTCTAAAGAGGTTGGAAACAGGTCATCTTTACCAGGCACTGAAGATTCTGGATGATCAGGCAACACTGGCTTACTTTCCAAAGCATGCGGATGACCAACCTGAAAAAAAATTACCCGGGAAGATCGCTAAAGCCACCAGACAGGGACAATTAATGGCCCGGGTTGTTCCTTATTTCGGTTCGGAAAGCATAAAATTTCTCAACGCTATGATGAGCACAGTTGCAACAAGTCGAATTACTTTCAAATCATTGAAAAGGCCACCCACTGTCAATCCAGCTACTGAATCGCCCCCCCCGAAGTCAGTAAAAACAGAGCCTTCCATTGTTAATGCAAACAACGTCGCCCCGATGCTTGAACGGAGTGTCATCTCCGGCACTGAATGTTCCCGGTTGCCTGACACACCACTGGACGGCACTGTATACTGGAATAATTTGGGCTATAAATTTACCCGGGGCATATCACCCGAGGACCAGGTACTGTTTGCCATATATCTGGGATTTCCAATAGCCGATATTGCCAACATTTTAGAAACTGCAAGTCATCAGCAATATGCACAGGCTAACTATTTATCCCTGCCTGTCGTCAATCGACAAGATAAAGCAATCATGGAAAAACTGCTGATAACCCATAAAAAACTGCATACAATGCTGTTGGGTATTTCAAGATTTGATCTGGTTAATTTGCACTGTAAAAATTTTGGTATTGTATTTGACCAGAATCGGCTCGGGACTCAATCGCCTTCCTCAGTAGAGACTGTTGATGCCAATGCTGAGCTGGATTATCAGCTGGATTTCTTCAAGTTACATCAGATCGTCAAAAAAGATGACTATCAGGTTTGCACAGTTCCGGAGGCAACAATTGCCTTTGCGGCCGGATATCCGGAACTGATGATGGATCAGGATCTGCAATCTATCCCAAAAAGAGTCAACCGATTTTCAACCATGATTTTGCTGAAGAGGATTCTGGACAAACAAGGGGGGGTCATGACCACAAATGAGCTGGTAAAAATAATGAGCCACCCTGAGATTATGGCCATCCGTTGTGCACATCGTTTCATTGAGGCCTTAAGAGGTCATCCAGTAACTTTTAGCCTTGTAAATGAAGGCAATTTGTCTAGACAAATGCTTTGTTTGGCTGACGGAATTGCAAAGATCAAGATACCTGCTGACGCCATTGGTAATGCCCTTGGGGTGTCATTGCCAATAATCCAGAGCATTCTCAAGGAATCATTTGTTGATGAAGCCGACCATGATCAGATATACGAACTACTGCTTGCAGCAACTCATTGTCAGCCCGGGCTGCTGACTCCGGCACATATCTTATATGCTCTACGCGAAGCTGCAGGACCCAGACTGGAAGGAAAGTTAAATCGCTACATTGCAATTAACAGAAAGAAATTGTCTTTATTTCTGGAGCCCGTTCTGGAGCCCGGTTCTGAGCAGCCCCCTGTCATCAAACCACTCTATCGCCAGGATGATGACAGCTCTGTCACCACGACCAGTTCACTACCGCTAACCCCGGATTTTCTGCGCCGTTTACCATTGAGCCATAACTGGTTTTTGATTGGTTTAGCCATGGGATTACCCGTGGATGAGTTACGGGAAATGGACCAAAAGACCAGAGATAAAAATAATGAGGTTAAGCAAGCGAAGCAGAGCATTGCAGCCTGTTACCTGTCCCATAAACTTGCGGAACTGGGTAAGAGGGGCGTAGAAACAGGTCACCTCTTTCGGGTATTGCACAATTTGGATGATCAGATAGCACTGCATTATTTTCCGGAGCATCTGTCAGCTGCGCCTGAAAAAGAATTACCAGTGGACATTGCTAACGCCATGGAACAGGCACAATCTGCACTCAAGTTGCTCAACACAGTTGATCAAAAAGAGTTGGAAAAAATTCTGTCTGGTTACAATCGTTATAATCAGATGGAACTAGAGTTCTGGATGTAGGCCGGAAATGCCTCCCGTGGAAATCCCCAAGTAAGGCAGGTAGCAACCTGCCCTGCACTTTGACCGCAAGCATATTTTGTGCAGGGTGGTAGAAAAGTTAGCTTATAAGGCTCATCACCGGTCATGAGCCTTGGGCATTTAACCGCCATCATCCCTGCCCGCTTAATACAACAACGATCAGAGAACACCCTTGGGGTAAGAACCAAGCACACGGAGGTCATTGGCACGCTCACCCAGCTTCTCCAGCACCTTGCCAACGACAGGGTCATCCTGATGACCTTCAAAATCCACAAAAAACACATAGTTCCAGATGCCGGTTCTGGATGGGCGGGTCTCAACCCGTGTCAGGTCGATATTGTGCACATGGAAAGGCTCAAGAATCGCATGGAGCGCACCCGGCTGGTTGCGCATACTGATGACCACTGACGTTTTGTCATCACCACTGGGTGGAACCGGCTGATTGCCAATGATCAAAAACCGGGTTGAGTTATCAGGACGGTCTTCAATTTTCTCGGCAATTTTTTCCAGACCATACATTTCTGCCGCCATATCACCGGCAATGGCCGCAGAATTCCACTCACCCTTGACCCGCTTCGCTGCTTCTGCGTTGGAGCTGACCGCTACCCGCTCGGCCATGGGCCAGTGGGAGTCCAGCCACTTGCGACACTGGGCAAACGACTGGGCATGGGAGTAGATGCGGGTAATATGATCCCGCCGGGTGTTTTCTGAAATCATCATGTGTTGATGGATGCGCAGTACCACTTCACCACAGATCTTCAGTGAAGAGTCCAGAAAGCTGTCCAGGGTATGACTGACCACACCTTCCGTGGAGTTTTCCACCGGCACCACACCATAGTTGACCGCACCGGCAGCCACTTCCCGGAATACCTCATCAATGGCCGCCATGGGCACGCAAACCGCAGAGTGGCCAAAGTGCTTCAGGGAAGCCTGCTGGGTAAATGTGCCTTCCGGCCCCAGAAAAGCCACCTTGACCGGCTCTTCCAACGCCAGACAGGCGGACATGATTTCACGAAACAGACGGGCCATCTCTTCGTCATTCAAAGGCCCGTCATTTTTCTTCATGATATTACGAAGTACCTGGGCTTCGCGCTCAGGTCGGTAAAACACAGCAGAGGGGTCAGCTTCTGTTTTTACACGGGCCACTTCCCGGGCACATCGCGCACGTTCGCTGATCAGATCAAGGATTTGCTGATCCAGCGAATCAATTTGAATTCGCAACTGCCCCAACTTCTCTTCTGCCATTATCCATACCGCCGTTCAAATTCTTTCATGAAGTCAATAAGAGCAGCCACATGCTGCTCTGGCACTGCATTATAGATACTTGCCCGCATACCGCCTACTGCCTTGTGCCCTTTCAGATAACGAAAGCCTGCCTGTTCGGACTCGGCAAGGAACGTTGCATCCAGCTCCGGGTTGATCAGTGTAAACGGCACATTCATGCGGGAGCGCCACTTTGGGTCCACCGGGTTCTGATAAAAACCGGAGCCATCAATCTGAGCGTACAGCTTGTTGGCCTTGCGCTGATTGAGCGCATTGATCGCTGCAAGCCCACCCTGTTTTTTCAGCCATTTAAAGACCAGACCGGCTAGATACCAGGCAAAGGTTGGTGGCGTGTTGTACATGGAATCATTGCCCGCCTGCAGTTTATAGTCCAGCACCGCAGGACACATCAATGAACCGCGCTCCAACAGGTCTTCACGAACAATCACCACGGTAAGACCGGCCGGACCAATATTCTTCTGGGCACCGGCATAAATAACACCAAACTTGCTGACATCCAGCGGGCCGGACAAGATATTGGAAGACATATCCGCCACCAGCGGCACATCACCGGTCTCCGGTATAAAGGAAAACTCAAGACCACCGATGGTCTCATTGGGCGTGTAGTGCAAATAAGCGGCATCTTTACTTATCCGCCACTGGTCTTCGGCAGGCATCGCATTAAAGCCCCTGTCCTTGCCATCAGCAACAATATTCACATCCAGGTAGCGCTGGGCTTCTTTAATAGCTGACTGGGCCCAGTAACCACTGTTGACATAGTCAGCAAAAACCTTGTCTCCCTTAAGGTTCAGT
The DNA here is from genome assembly GCF_049310245.1 of Endozoicomonas sp. ALB115. Lineage (NCBI taxonomy): Bacteria > Pseudomonadati > Pseudomonadota > Gammaproteobacteria > Oceanospirillales > Endozoicomonadaceae > Endozoicomonas > Endozoicomonas sp. ALB115. The sequence goes on from NZ_JBLYZG010000013.1 coordinate 50,921, forward strand.
GGCACCGCCGCAAACTGCCCCCGGGCTCCCCCTTGCAGAAAAAGCACCTTGTAGTTATCAGGGATCTTCAACAGATCACGCAGGTCTTTTTCGGCCCCATGGGCAACCGCGAGAAACTCCTTGCCCCGATGGCTCACTTCCATCACCGAAGCGCCCACATCCTGCCAGTTCATCATCTCATCCCGGGCCTGCTGCAGCACCTCGTAGGGAATCGGTGCAGGTCCGGCTGAAAAGTTGTAAACCCGATGATCCAGCTGCGCCAGAACATCATTTACACCATCTGTTACACAAGGCTTCACAATGACTCCCTCGCCACTAAACGGCGGTTTACCCCGGTCATTACCGACAAACTCTCTGACTTCGGGTGAGTAACTGTATCATGATGAAAAAACGCCAGCACTGGGCTGGCGTTTTTCAAACTATCAGGATTCTACCGTCCCTTCGCTGGCAATGGGATCATCCTGCCCTTCAGTCTCAAGCTCAGGCGCATCCACAGCCTCTGGCTCCTCAACGCGGGCAACACCCACCAGTTTTTCACCCTCAGAGACACGGATCAGCGTAACCCCCTGGGTATTACGACTCAGTGAAGAGACGCCATCAACCCCGGTTCTCACCAGTGTTCCCTGGTCAGAAATCAGCATAATCTGCTCGCCGCTCTTAACCTGGATAGCGCCCACGATTTCACCGTTACGCTCCGTGCACTGCATGGAGATAACCCCCTGACCACCACGGCTGGTGAGTCGGAACTCATCGACGGCAGTTCGTTTACCGTAACCTTTGGCGCTGGCCGTCAGAATCTGGGTATCTTCCTCCGGAATAATCAGAGAGATAATCCGCTGACCTTCAGGCAGTTTCATACCACGGACACCACGAGCTGTCCGGCCCATGGCACGAACGTCAGTCTCCTCAAAGCGAACCGCCTTACCACCATTAGACAGCAGCATTACCTGCTTTTCTCCGGTAGTAATTTCAGCCCCCACCAGAGTATCTCCTTCATCCAGACCCAGGGCGATCAGGCCGGAAGAGCGTGGGCGGGCAAACTGCTCCAGAGGTGTCTTCTTCACCGTACCATTGAGCGTCGCCATAAAGACGAAATGGCCTTCGGTAAACTCTTCCACCGGCAGCATGGCGGTGATTTTCTCATTCTGCTCCAGCGGCAGAATATTAACGATCGGTCGACCCCGGGAGGTTCTGCCAGCCTGGGGGATCTGATAGACCTTCAACCAATAGACCTTACCCTTGCTGGAGAAGCAGAGGATCTGGGTATGGGTGTTAGCCACCAGCATGTGCTCGACATAGTCCTCTTCCTTAACGGAAGCCGCTGACTTGCCACGACCACCACGACGCTGTGCCTGATAGGTATCCAGGGGCGTGGTCTTGGCATAGCCACCGTGGGACAGGGTGACCACCATATCCTCCTCATCAATCAGATCTTCAACCGTCAAGTCACGACGGGAGCTGGTGATCTCGGTACGGCGCTCATCGCCAAACTCATCCCGAACCTGCTCAAGCTCTTCCCTGATGACGGCACGCAGCTTCATTGGGTCACAGAGGATCAGAATCAGCTCGGCAATTTTCTCCAGCAGCTCACGATATTCAGACAGCAGCTTCTCATGCTCAAGACCGGTCAGTCGGTGCAGTCGCATTTCCAGAATGGCCTGAGCCTGAACCGGAGACAGGTAATAAAGCCCATCCCTGAGACCATAAGCCTCAGGCAGATCATCCGGACGACAGGCATCGGCACCGGCACGCTCGGCCATTTCCATCATGTGGCCGGGATTCCAACCCTTGGCAATCAGCTTTTCTTTAGCCTCCGCCGGTGTTGGCGAGTCCTTGATCAGCTGGATAACCGGATCAATGTTGGACAGGGCAACGGCCAGACCTTCCAGAATATGACCACGCTCACGGGCCTTTCTCAGCTCATAAACGGTCCGGCGGGTGACCACCTCACGGCGGTGACGGATAAAGGCTTCCAGGAACTCCTTCAGGTTGAGCAGTTTAGGCTGACCATCCACCAGGGCCACCAGATTGATACCGAACACGGACTCAAGCTGGGTCTGGGCATACAGGTTATTGAGCACCACCTCGGCATTTTCACCACGGCGAAGCTCGATCACCACACGCAGGCCATCTTTGTCAGACTCATCGCGCAGCTCGGAAATACCCTCAATCTTGCGGTCTTTTACCAGCTCGGCAATCTTCTCAATAAGGCGCGCCTTATTCAGCTGATAAGGGATCTCGGTGACAATAATGGTGCTTTTATTTTTCTTTTCATCGTGCTCGATATCGGCCCTGGCACGAATGTAGATGCGACCACGACCGGAGCGATAGGCCTGAAGGATACCAGCCCGGCCATTGATAATCGCCGCGGTAGGGAAGTCAGGACCCGGGATGTACTCCATCAGGTCATCAACCGTCAGCGCTTCATCATCCAGCAGCGCCAGACAGCCATTCACCACCTCGGTCATATTGTGAGGCGGGATATTGGTGGCCATGCCCACCGCGATACCGGCCGAGCCATTCACCAGCAGGTTAGGAACACGGGTGGGTAAAACGGCAGGAATCTGCTCTGTGCCATCGTAGTTAGGCACATAGTCTACGGTTTCCTTGTCGAGATCTGCCAGCAACTGATGGGCAATCTTGTCCATCCGGATTTCCGTATAACGCATCGCTGCGGCGGAGTCACCGTCAATGGAGCCGAAGTTGCCCTGACCATCAACCAGCATGTAGCGCAGGGAAAATGGCTGCGCCATCCGGACAATGGTGTCATAGACCGCAGAGTCGCCGTGGGGATGGTATTTACCGATCACATCCCCGACCACACGGGCAGATTTTTTGTAAGGTTTGTTCCAGTCGTTGCCCAGTTCGCTCATGGCGAACAGTACGCGCCGGTGCACGGGCTTGAGCCCGTCACGTACATCAGGCAGGGCACGACCAACGATGACACTCATGGCGTAGTCCAGATAGGACTGCTTGAGTTCATCTTCAATATTTACCGGGAGAATCTCTTTGGCAATTTCAGTCATGGAAACCCAGTCGTCCTTTTGCTTACGGCCAACAGATAGCGGTCAGCATCCATCCCAGTTCTGTGGACCAGGACACCGATAATAAAGTCTTATCCAAACAGAAAAAATGCTCTTTCCCAGAGCATCTCAATGGAATGATCGCCTAAGGTAATTGATTTTCAAAACCGCGATGTTACCACAATTCATGCCTTATCCGCGAGATACATCAATCACTTTGGGAATATGTTTTTTGCCGGTCCATCAATGGCACAGGGCGGACAACCGCTTTCAGGAAATTGTCAAAAAAGTACCAACTGGGTAAACCTGTGTTTTTTCCTGAACCGGACTAGATTTGAAGTAAGCACTGACGCTTGATACTTAAACTCAACAAAGGATTGTTACCATGCAGATAGGAGAAGAATTCCTCCGTGGAATGGGTATAGACCCGAATGTATATAACAAAGTTTCTGAGCACGTAGACTTGGCAGTTGCTTGTTCACGCAAAGTAAAGCAGGCATGGTTTGAGAATAAATGGTCTGTCGAAGCCAAAAACGAATTAAGGAACCTTGTCAATTATCTGGCTTCTGCAATTGACGATGGTACAGAAGTAAAAGAGGATGTCAAAAAAGCACTTGCCGACCGTGCCCTTCAGAATGCTGAGGCGGTAAGTAACAAAACAAAAGCAACTAAAACAGCACCTGATGAAAAAAATGAGCCTGCCGTTGTAGCGACTAAACCGGTTAAACCAGGTAATCCCGGAAAGCTGGACCCCAGTCGTCTCGCCCCCTATGAAAAAAATAACAGCGGTGACTATTGACAGCCTTAACGTTTTTTATAAACCAGGCCAGTTGAGGGGGTCGATGGAGAGATTACCATCCCACAGGCCTCAGGAGAGTTCAACGTGCAAGTCCATGTCAGCCCGGACAAGGCGGTGTATCTCCCATGGCATGGATGAGTCAGGTACTGCCCCCCGTTACTGAACCTCACCCGGAAAAGGAGATCCCCAATGAACCCCACATCAGCAAGGACTGAAGCAACAACACAGGCCATTGAGCGCTACCTGGCGGACAACCCCGGCAATGAGCCACTGAACACCCTTGGCATGACGGCGGACGGACGGATTGTGCGGTTGGCAGAGCAGGAGGAGGGCCTGCGGCCGGAACTGCACCGGGTGTTTAAACACCAGCTTGGGGCTCTGATACCTCAGATGAAACATTTTGACGATCCCTTCGGAAAACCGGTGCGCAGGGAGCGGATGGTTGAGAGAACTCTGAAGGCTGACGTGCAAACTCTGGGCGATTACCGTGACAGAATCTGGTGGGACCAGCAGATACGAAACCGGCTATCCACTTTGAAGGCAAAGTATGCCACTGAATTTTCCAAACTCGATAAGCTGACCAGATCTCACATCCAAACCTTCACCAAAGATGCGGAAACTACTGGCCCCAACTATCGTTTTGTCAACAACTTTACCCAACACCTCTGGACATTTAAAGATAACCACAAGACCGGGGAGGCTGCCAAGGCGAAAGACTTCTTTATGAGCAATGTGATTATCCATCAGTTTATGCTGAGTTTTGACACGCTCGAGTTGTTACTGGAGCTGCCGGAGGTCATTGAACGGAATTCGATAACTAATAAGAAAACTATCGATACTCTGATACAACATAAAAAAGATTACCGTTCGGATGATTTTCGAACGGCCTTCCTGGAAACGACGGACAACGGCAAGAGCACCGTTAGAGTTGCAAGGGACCTTGGACTGACTATTAAATCAATCAGCGTTACATATAAGGGACAGCCAGTGGACAGCATCAATGACCCGATTGACGGCGAGGATCTGGAGCAAAAGTTTTGTGTGAAGGTCCATGTCAGCCCGGACAAGAAGGTGTACGACTCACCATGAAGCAGGTGAACCACCTGCTGATCGCCGGGTCGGTCACTGCCGTTTATGACGTGCGACTGGTGCCACCCACCATTATCGGGGCCTCGGCACCGGGCTGGATGTAGTGGGTGCTGAAGGCAGTTGGCAGAACAGTAAAACACCGGACAGCGACATAAAGGCTGTATTTGAAGGTTCAGCCTTATCTCTTCTTAATCACATTAAATTCAGTACTGAAGTTCAATTTTTCACTCCCGGGCAACTACAAAACTCAACACTGTGGTCGGCTGCAGGATTAACGGTATAATCCGCAGATATGGCAGCCCTGACTGCCTCAATTACACTGCTTTGACGGATCAGAACAATGCCCGACATGCGCTCAGCCCAAAATGTGGACCTCGGAGAAATCGCCAAGTTTGAAGAACTGGCCAGCCGCTGGTGGGACCCGGACAGTGAGTTCAGGCCACTTCATGAGATCAATCCCCTGCGTCTGAATTATATTGATGAACGTGTTGGACTGGCCGGAAAACAAGTGATTGATATTGGCTGCGGTGGCGGCATTCTGAGTGAGTCCATGGCGCAACGGGGTGCCCATGTCACTGGTATTGATATGGGCGAAGCCCCCCTGTCTGTTGCCCGCCTGCACAGCATGGAAAGTGGTGTTGAGGTGAACTATCGCCGAATTACCGCTGAGGAGCTGGCCGAAGAGATGCCCGGCCAGTTCGATGTGGTGACCTGCCTGGAAATGCTGGAGCACGTTCCCGACCCGGCTTCCGTCATCAAAGCCTGCAGCAAACTCCTGAAACCCGGTGGACAGATCTTTTTTGCCACTATCAACCGCAATCCCAAATCATTCCTGTTTGCCATTATCGGTGCGGAATACATACTCAAACTGCTGCCAAAAGGCACTCATGAGCACAAGAAATTTATCAAGCCCAGTGAACTGACCCGGGACATGAGAAAAGCGGGACTGAATATCCATGACATGACCGGGATGACCTACAATCCATTGACGAAAGTGTACCGGCTTAACCCGAAGGATGTAGACGTCAATTACCTGATTTATGGCTCAAAGTCAGCCACCCCTTAACTGATGGCTCAGTTTCTGGCAACGAGAACCACTGCCATCCGGGAATAACCAAGAGTAACGATGATGAAAGCCATTGAAGGCGTTTTTTTTGATCTGGACGGCACCCTGCTGGACACCGCAGAAGATTTTGTGATTACCGTGAATCAAATGCTGGCAGATCACCAGCACCCGGCAATGGATAGCCATTTGATTCGGCAAAATGTTTCTGCCGGCTCACGGGCGCTGATGAAGCTTGCCTTCAATCTTGCGCCCGGCGATGAGCTGGAACAGAAAAGGGCCCTGTTTCTGCAATACTATGATCGGCATATCCAGGACCACAGTCGTTCATCATTTGCCCGGCCCTACCCCGGCATACTGTCACTGATCGGGGAACTTGAACGTCGGGATATCGCCTGGGGTATTGTCACCAATAAACCCAGACCCTATGCCCTCTCATTGATTCGGCAAATTGGCCTGCTGGAACGAAGTCATGCCATTGTCTGCCCGGAGGATGTCATAAAGCCGAAACCAGACCCGGAAGCCCTCTTTCTTGCCTGCCGACAGTCCGGAAGTTCACCGCAGCTCAGTGTCTATATTGGCGACCATATTCGTGATATCGAAGCTGGAAAACAAGCAGGCATGATCACCGTTGCCGCGCATTATGGCTACATTGCTGAGGGTGAAGATCCTGCACAGTGGGGTGCGGACCTGAATATCGACCATGTCCAGCAGCTGCACCGCTGGTTTGAACAGCACAACTGGCAAATCATCAAAGACAGGTCCCATGCCTGAGAGGCAGTTTGAAAATCGCGCAGCAAACTAAAAACCAGGGAGTAACATCATGTTTTCCTACCAGGCTCCGAAAGACCTGCTGAAGGATAAAGTCATACTGGTAACCGGAGCCGGCAGTGGTATCGGCCGGGTCGCCGCCCTTACCTATGCCCGCCACGGTGCCACCGTCATTCTGCTGGGCAGAAGCACTGAAAAACTGGAAGCGGTGTACGATGAAATTGAACTCAATCAGTGGCCGCAACCAGCCATCTATCCACTAAACCTGGAAAGCGCGGGTGATATCGATTTCAGTAATCTGGCTGAAACCATTGAGAACGAATTTGGTCGGCTTGACGGTCTGTTACACAACGCCAGCCTTTTAGGTGAACTGAAACCCATCAGCCAGTTTCCCACAGAAACCTGGCTGCGCATCATGCAGGTTAATCTGAATTCAGCCTTTATCATGACCCGGGAACTGCTGCCCCTGCTCCGCCTGTCAGAAAAGGCGTCGATCATTTTTACCTCGTCCGGCGTGGGTCACCAGGGACGGGCGCACTGGGGAGCCTATAGTGTGTCAAAATTTGCCACTGAGGGTCTGATGCAAATCGTGGCGGATGAGGAAGACGGTATCAGCTCTGTGCGTGCCAACAGCATCAACCCCGGTGGCACCCGTACCTCAATGAGAGCGGCGGCGTTTCCGGGAGAAGACCCGGAAACACTCCCCACACCGGAAGACATAATGCCGGTTTACCTTTACCTGATGGGGGACGAAAGCCGGGACATCAACGGCCTGGCTTTTCATGCCCAGCAGTAACAATGCAGCCACTGGCCCTGACTGAACGTCGGGGCTCAAACAACTGTTTCAACGGCGTTGTCAATAAAAAAGAACTTATTCATCAGTACACTGAGAACAAACACTTCCATAGACTTTATTTCTTTTCGTCTATTCTGATGCGGTCATTCTTATCTCAAATAGAATTATCACAATCAGAATTATGAAAATTCGACGTTTTAAAGAAAAGAAAATGGACATGAAAGTTTTGGCCGCTCTATTACTTTCACCATTACTCAGCTTACAGCCCCTCTTTGCTGATAGCGTTGATCAGAAAGCTTTAAACAACGAAGTTATCATTGCCGCAAACTGGCAACAGCATTCCGGGGAATACCGCGCTTACTTTTACCAGAGTTTTAACGGCGCAACCGATCAACTGGAAGCGCTTTTGACAAAAACGCCTGAAGGTAAAAAGCCTGCAATAATCACCGATATTGATGATACTCTGATATCAGGCACCCGTTATTTTACCAGTATGGTTGACACCCATGAATCCCGAAGTATCGAGCGGTCCAGGTTCTGGTGGAATCATCAAGAGACGAAAGCACTGCCAGGGTCCGTTGAATTCCTGCAAAAAGCCAATAGTCTGGGCATTGAAATTTTCTATATCAGCGGCCGTTTTAACGATGTAAAAACCATTACTATTAATAAACTGAAGCAATTGGGTTTTCCGGTCATCAGTGAAATAAATGTGATTCTCCAGGCAGAAAAAAACATTACCCTCAGCAAAGAGGACAAGCGCCAGCAGATCATAACAGCGGGCTACCACCCGATCATGCTGTTTGGTGACCAGCTGGACGATCTTGGTGAGGTAGTTAAAGGCCTCTACCCTGAAAAGAAAAAGTGGGTCAGTCAGCATCAGGATAAACTTGGCAGCCAGTGGTTTATTCTGCCAAACACCGTTTATGGATTCTGGGAAGAAGCCATCAGCAAAGACTACCGAACACTGAGCCCGGCAGAAAAACACCGGGTTCGCATCCGCCAGGTTAACGACACAGAGTTACCAGTGCCTATTCCCGAGAGCTACCGGCAGCATATTATCATGGCCGATCTCTGGGTCAGGAAATCTGCTGATTTCAATGCCACCGCTATTCAAACTTATAACCTGGCCAGCAAGGCTCTTGAAGCCCCTGAAAACCGCTACGCCACTGATCGGGCAATTATTGTTGATATTGATGGCACGCTGATAGACTACCCTCCGAATCATTTAATCCCACCTCTTTGCAAAGCATTCCCTGAACCTGAAGCGAAGATGAGGAACTACGAAAAGCAGCTTCAATCCACCTCCATTCCCGGTGCCAGAGAGTTTTTAAACAAAGCGGCAGCCCTGGGTTATGAAATCTTTTATCTAACGGCCCGGGAGCACTCTTCCGGCCGTCCGGGTCATAAAGGGGATGTAGAAAACTTCACCTTAAAACAACTGGCTGCCAATGGATTCCCCAAAGTTACTCAGACCAATTTGCTGAACCGCTCCAAATATTGTCCGGTCAATAAAAAAAGCTGTGATAAGGAGCACCAGCGAAAAGCCATTATGTCCGGAAGGATCAATGGAAAAAAATACGATGTCAGACTGTTTGTCGGTGACCTTCTGGATGACTTTGATTTAAAAGAGCAAGGGTTATCCCCTTTTGACCGGGCTTCCGTTGAAAAAACCAGAAACCTGTACGGAAGAAAATATTTTATTATTCCCAATCCGGTCAACAAAACCTGGATGCGGCATTACTATTCACAGATTGCAGGAAAAGATATTTGCCAGTTGAGTGATCAGGAACGTTCTGATATTCGCAGAAGCTTAATAAAAGATTGGCCTGAAAAAGATCTACATAAAGCGGCACAGCGCTAGTACATGGTTTCAATGTAATTGATGGTTCCTTTATTGGCTCCCAAACTCCGTTCGTCTTGAGCGGAGTCGAAAGGCCTAAACTCCATACCCTGAATACTGTGCCAATCACCCTTCGACCGTGTCAGGGTGAGCGGAGATTGTACACATCAAACTCATCGACCAGGGTTTGTCATTACCATTTAATCAAACTGCCATTTTCCATTCGCAAGACCTGATCCATCTTTCCCAGGGCCGTTCGCTTATGGGTGATCATAATGATGGTACTGTCTTTGAATTGCCCTAAAACGGTATCCATCAATACCTGTTCACTGTGAACATCCAACCCTTCCCCCGGCTCATCCATCACCAGTACCGGGGCCGGTTTCAGCAAAGCCCGGGCAATGGCCAGACGACGCTGCTCTCCACCGGATAAGGCAATACCGCCCTGCCCCAGCCAGACATCCAGCAAATCACCATTATTCTCCCTGGCAGCAACAAGCCTATTCAGACCTGAATCGTTAACAACTGTTAACAGCTGCGCATCCGTTGCTGCTGGTGCAGCCAATAGCAGATTCTCCCTGAGCGTGGCACTGAACACGTGCGTTTTCTGGGGAACAAATGTGATGGCCCGGTAAAGTGCCTGTTCTGACAATTCCTGAATCAGCTGCCCATCCAGTAAAATCCTGCCACCAGAGGGCTCCAATCCACGGTTCAATAACTTGATCAGCGTTGATTTACCGCATCCGGTTTTACCAAGCAGAGCAATATGGCTGCCTGCAGGAATGTGAAGTGACAGCTTATTAATGACTGGCTGATTATTGGCATCGCTGTTATTGACATAGCTACAGGAGACCTCAGTAAACTGAATCTCACCTTTTAATACTTCTCCGGTTGCCTTTTCTGGAAATACAACCACCGGCGACTTCACCACCTGGCGCAAACGACTGGCCGCCTGTCGTGTATGACTGAGAAACTGAAAAGCAACAGGCAATGGCATCAGCGCTTCAAAACTGGCCAGCATTCCAAACACCATCATAACCATAACCGGCCCACTGAACAGGCCTGCACTCATCTCACCACTGGCGATATACAACACCAGTAATGCCGCCGCACCGGAGCCGGAAACAAACAGGGCGGAACCTAAGCCTTCCATCACTGCCATGCGGGACTGGTCGGCAACCAGTTTCTGTTCCGATTCAGCCATCGTGGTACGGCTACTGGCATCACTGCCATAGATCTGCTGTTCCGCCATACCCTGCAGATAATCCAGTACCTCCTGACGCAAACGTGCCTGCCTGACACCCATTGACTCCCCGGTCCTGCGACCCAGGACATAAAACAGCAACGGCATGGAGATAATCCAGAGCATCATCACCAGCAACACCACCATGGCCACCGCAACACTGAAAAAAGAGATAAACAGTGAAAACAACAGAGCAACACTCACAGCAGACAGCAATGGGCTGACCAGCCTCAGATAGAGCTGATCCAGGGCATCAATATCAGCCACCAGCCGATCAAGCAGCTCACCTTTACGGTACTGTCCGAGCTGCTCTTGGGAGAGCGGAATCAATTTACTGAAAAACCAGCTGCGCAGGCCTGACAACAGCCGGAACGTGGCATCATGGCTGACCAGACGTTCTGCATAGCGGGCAGCGGTACGGGCAATGGAAAAGCCCCGAACGCCTGCCCCCGGAGTAAAGAAGTTAAAGGTCTGGGCCGTGGTAAAGGTCAACCCGGCGATGGCGGTGGCAGTGATAAACCAGCCGGACAGTGAGAGCAGGCTGAGGCTCGCCAGCAGGGTAACGATTGCCAGCAGAATTCCCAATGACAGCATCCCCAGGTGCTGACGGTACAATTTCAGGAAAGGCCACAGGTCATTCATCATCCAGACTCCCCTGATTACGATGCATACTGATAAACTGCTGATACTGAGCACTTTCCCTCGCCAGCGTTGCCGGAGAGCCGTCAGCCACCAGCCTCCCTTTTTCCAGCAGCAGGATCTGATCCATCGCCTTGAGCTGGCTGATTCGATGGGTAATGGTGATGACCGTGCAATCGTCAGGTATGGCATCCAGGGCATCCAGCACCAGGCTCTCACTGACCGAATCCAGGCTGGCTGTCGGTTCATCCAGAATTAATAACCGCACCGGCAATACGAGGGCTCTTGCCAGGGCAATCCGCTGGGCCTGACCAACCGACAGGTTACCGCCCTGCTCTTTAAGGACACTGTCCAGCCCATCCGGCAGGTTTGACAGAATATCCATACCCTGGGCCCTGGCCAGGGCGTCGAGGCACTGTTCACGGGAAACTGCGCGTCCAAAGGAAATATTGTCATAGACGGAGCCATGGATAATCAATGGCTGCTGGCCCAACCAGGCAATCGCTTTACGCCAGCTGTCAAGCCGGGTATCCGCCAGCGATTGCCCGCCTGCCTTTATTTCACCCCGGTAGTTCCAGAAGCCCATCAGCGTATTGATCAGCGTTGTTTTACCGGCACCGCTGCTGCCAATAATACCGACCCGGGTTCCGGGTTCGATCTTAAACGACAGACGATCCAGTAACAGTGGCTGTCTGTTGTCTGATGCGTTTGTCGGCAGCGGGTTAACTGTGGACTTTATGGTTGCCGACACGGATAGCTCTTTTACCTCCAGAGTCAGCGGCATTGCCTCTGGCAAAGACAACCCGCCATGGTGTGCCTCCGATTCTTTCCGGGATAATATGTCCAGAATCTCTTCCGTCGCACCCACCGCTTTGGCCCTGGCATGATAATAGGTTCCCAGCTCCCGCAGCGGCTGATAATACTCAGGAGCCAGCAGCAACAGAAACAGCCCGGTATACAGTGTCACTTCACCACCAAAGGTAATATGACCCAGAAAACTCATCCCCAGAAACACCGCCACCAACGCAATGGACACCGAAGCAAAAAACTCCAGCACGGTTGATGACAGAAAAGCCAGGCGGAGTACCTGCATGGTCTTAATTCGAAAGTCTTCACTGGCATCGGCTAACTGTGTTTGTGCAAAACTTGTTCGCTGAAAGAGTTTCAGCGTTTCCAACCCTTGCAGCCGATCCAGAAAGAAGCCCCCCAGGCGTGAGAGTGCCTGAAAGTTTTTCCGGTTAGCCTGTGCGGCTTTCATTCCTACCAGAACCATAAAAACCGGAATCAGTGGCGCTGTTCCCAGGAAAATAATGCCCACTACCCAACTTCGTGGGAAAGCAACCACCAGCATAATGGCCGGTAACATTACCGCCAGAGCCATCTGAGGCAGGTATCTGGCAATAAATTCCTGAAGCTCTTCCACCTGTTCAACAACAATTGCCGACCAGCTACCGGCAGGCCGCTCAGCAATCACCAGCGGCCCAAGGCGACGTAACTTATCCAGCAATAGTTTACGCACTTCTACCCGAACACAGGCACCTGCCCGAAAACCACAAAACTCACGCCCCCAGGTGCAGGCACCACGGGCAACAACCAACACCAGAACCCGGAAAAAATCGTCCGTCAGCATCTCCCGGGTGGCCCCCTCCATCACCAGCTGATGGATCATTCCTGCCATGATTGAAGCCTGAATAATCAGCAAGACGCCATTGAGCAAACCCAGGCCCATGGAGATCAGCAGCCAGTGCCGGGCCGACCCGATCTGCCGTAACAACCAGCGATAGGCTTGCTTTTGTGTAGTTTGACTCATCTTTTCAATGTATTTCCCGGACTACTGACCACTGCGGCGCATTGTACATAACTCGATCGGTACTCACCACGAAGACTGGTTTTCAAGTACTTCCGCCCCCTATAATTACGGGTCAAATTCACTGTGTGGTTCAGAGCTGTGCAACAAGACAGTCTCTTCAGTAACTCAACCATTGGTCACCATGCTTCAAAATATTCGCATCATCCTTATCAATACCTTCCACCCCGGCAACATAGGCTCCGCTGCCCGGGCCATGAAAACCATGGGCCTGAGTGACCTCTGCCTGGTAACACCGCAACGATTTCCCGCACCGGAGGCAGACTCCATGGCGGCCGGTGCCCTGGATGTGCTGGAAAACGCCCGGGTCTTTGACTCACTGGATGCAGCCATTGCCGATTGCGCCCTGGTCATCGGCACCAGTGCCAGAACACGCACCCATTCGTTTTCACGCCCGATGCTCGGGGCTGAAGCGTGCGCTGAGAAACTGCTCTGTGAATCCCGCCAATCACCCGCTGCCCTGGTATTTGGCCAGGAAACCATGGGCCTGACCAACAGCGAACTGGAAAAGTGCCACTTCCATACCAGTATTGATGCAAATCCGGAGTACCCGGTACTTAATGTTGCATCAGCCATTCAGATTCTCTGTTATGAGATCTTCAAGGCGTCGCTGAATAAAGAGAACCACTGGCACGGTGAAACACCGGAACAGGAATACCCTCTGAATCAGGAGCTGGAAAAGTTCTACGAGCACCTGGAAACCACATTGACCGACATCGATTTTATTATTCAACAGCACCCGGGACTGGTCATGACCCGGCTGCGTCGCTTGTTCAACCGTGCCCGCCCCGAAGCCAAAGAGCTGAATATGTTGCGGGGTATTCTGGGAGCCGCCCAGAAAGCATCCGGAAACAGCCGTGACTGAGTGTGCTGTGCATACCGTTGAGGAACTCAACCCCATTGCCTTTCCCCTGGTTAACCGCTTTTTTAAAGAGAACGGGCACAAGGGAAAAGCGTCGAGTGAGGAGCGGGTCTGGGTAGCCCGCTGCGCAAAGGGAAACATTATCGCTGGCCTGAGGGCCAGTCCAAAATCCGACGGTTATCTGCTGAGAAGCGTCCAGGTCGCCAGCAATGCCCAAAGAAAGGGTATTGGCTCGTTCTTTTTGAGCGAAGTCCTGAAGGATCTAAACGCTGTCAACTGCTGGTGCTACCCCTATGCTCACCTTGAACTTTTTTACCAGAGAGCAGGCTTTTTCAGCCCGGAGCCGACCAGTGTACCTTCTGATATCCTGGATCCTTACCTGCGGTACCGGCAACAGGGGCACACTTTCTTATTGATGGCCCGTTGCCCGAAGCAGGCCTGAAATTTCTTCGTCCCGGAGCAATCGATGCTATTTGATCAATATGCAATCCCGGCCTGCCATTAACCAGCACACACCCGCTTTCTATCAGTCGTGAAGCCTCCCGCCGTGAGCAATAACCAGCATCCGCAATAAACATGGAAAGGCGAATCATAAGTAATTTTCGGGTATTATCCGCCTTTTAAATCAATAACAATTCATAGATACGGATATGTTAAATCAGATTTTCAAGATTTCAGGACTACTCAGCATCCTGTTCACTCTGGTCATAACTTCACTGCCTGCAGCGGCAACCATCAATGATGCAGAAGCCATTAACAAGGCAGGTCGCCAGCGAATGCTCAGTCAGAGGATCGCTAAAAGTTACATTATGATTGGCTCCGATGTAAATCCGGATCAAGCGACAGCTGACCTGGATACCAGTATGGCGCTGTTCGAGCAGCAATTTCTTGAACTTATGGATTACGCCCCTGACGATAAGATTCGCAACAGCTTGAATGATGCCGCCATCACCTGGCAGGAGTTCCGTTTAAAAGTCCTTGAGACCCCAACGCGCGAAAAAGCATTGACCATTCTGGCACTGAGTGATGAACTTCTGGCCCGCAGTGAAACCGTGGTTAAAGCCATTACTGAACACGCCGGACATAAAGCCGGTCAACTGGTGAATATTTCCGGCCGACAGCGCATGCTCAGTCAGCGTATCGCCAAACTCTATATTACCCGGGCGTGGGGCGTTAAGGATCCGTCGGTTGTTCAATCTTTGGATCTGGCCATTGATGAATTTGGCAGCGCACTGACAACGCTCCGTCAATCAGAGTTGAACTCCAGCGATATCAAACAAAAGCTGGCGAAAGTCCAGAGCCAGTGGGACTTTACCAATGCCGGATTCAAAATCAGTCACCAGGGCCATTTTGTTCCCACCATGGTCTCAGTAACAACCGAATCGATTTTGAAAAAAATGAACGACCTGACCTACGACTATGAACAGCTAATGATAAAATCCAATGACTGACAGAACATAACGTGCCTCCGGTTAACAACGGAGGCAGCTGCTCCAAAGTCATTGTTTACACTGCTGCCAGTAGTTCTCCATCTCTTCCAGCGTCAGCTGTTCAAAACGTTCCTCATGTTCGGTAGCAAGAGCTTCCATTTTCCGGAACCGATGATCAAATTTATGGCAGGCCTTACGCAATGCCATATCGGCATCAACACCGAGGTGCCGGGCAAGATTGACACAGGCAAATAACAGGTCACCCACCTCTTCCGAAATACGCTCCTGACTTTCACTTCTGGCGGCACGGATTTCATCCAGCTCTTCGTAAATCTTGTCAAACACCGGCTCTGGCTCCGGCCAGTCAAAACCCACTCTGGCCGCTGCTGCCTGAATTTTTTCGGCACGCTGCAAGGTTGGCAGCATTGTCGGCAAATCATCAGGCATGGCTGAGTGACTCTTTTTGGGGCCTTTCTGTTTTTTTTCTTCGGCCTTTATCTCCTGCCACTTCTGCTTGACCTGTTCAGGCGTCAGCTGTTGCCCGGTAGCAAACGACTCCAGACTTCCATCAGGAAAGACATGGGGATGTCGGCGCAGCAATTTTGCCAATATCCCCTCACTGATGTCGGCAAAGTCAAAAAAGCCGTTTTCTCTGGCCATCTGGGCATGGAAAATCACCTGAAATAACAGGTCACCCAGCTCTTCTTTCAGGTTGTCGTAATCTTCCTGCTCAATGGCTTCGGCAACTTCGCAGGCCTCTTCCAGTGTATAGGGGGCAATGGTGGCGAAGGTCTGTTTCAGATCCCATGGACAACCATGTTCTCTATCTCTGAGTCTGGCCATCAAAGTAATCAGATCATCAATGGAATGTGACAAACCCGGCTCCTGGAAGAATGTAAACGGATGAAAAAGAAGGGGATTCCCACGCCAGGCGCGGGAATCAGCAGAATAACTTAACTCATTTTACGATGACGAACAGCATCGATAACATTGGGCAACTGACTGACCTTGGCAAGGATGCGTCCCAGGCTCTCCAGACTCGGAACTTCCATGGTCAGCAGCATGCTGGCTAAATGCTCTTCCTTGCTGGTCCGGGTCTGCATAGACAGAACATTCACCTTATCGTTAGCCAATACCACGGTAATATCTCTTAACAGGCCCGGGCGGTCATAAGCCGTAATGATAACATCAACCGGGTAACTGTAGTCCGGACGGGTTCCCCAGTTAACTTCTATCAGGCGCTCCGGCTCACGACTACGCAAAGAGAGCGCCGTGTTACAGTCTTCCCGGTGAATGGTTACGCCACGGCCAACGGTGATATAACCGATGATCGGATCCCCCGGTACCGGCTGGCAGCAACCCGCCATCTGAGTCAGCAGATTACCAACACCATCAATGGTAATGGTGCTGTCCGATAACCGTTCCTGTTGTGGTTTGGTGCGAATTTCAAACGTCTTCTCCTCTTCCGGCGCAACCTGCTTCTGTGCCAGGGAAACCACATGGCGAAGTTTTATGTCACCGGCACCGATACCGGCAAACATATCATCCGGTGACAGGCAGTTAACCGCCTGGGCAAGCTCCGGGTAATTAACACTCTGCAACGCCTGACGCTTAAGCTCCAATTCCAGCAGGCTCTGACCATCGGCAATATTGGCGTCCCGATCCTGCTTTTTGAACCAGCTGGTGATCTTGGCCCGGGCACGACTGGTGGTGACATAACCAAGATCAGGGTTCAGCCAGTCCCGGCTGGGATGGGCATTGGGAGCAGTAAGGATTTCCACCTGATCGCCGGTTTTCAGTTTATGGGTTAACGGGACAATACGACCGGCAACTTTCGCGCCTCTGCAGCGGCTGCCCACTTCTGAGTGAATCCGGTAGGCAAAATCGATCGGGGTGGCTCCTACCGACAGATCAACCACATGCCCATCTTTGGTAAACACATAGATTCGGTCTGGCTCGACATCCGCACGCCACTGACCACCCAGCTCGCCCAGATCACCAAGGTCTTCATGCCATTCCATCACCTGACGCAGCCAGGAAATTTTTTCCTCGTAGCTGTCACTGCGGCTATTAACGTCAGTGCCCTTGTACTTCCAGTGTGCGCAAACACCCAGCTCTGCTTCCTCATGCATATCATGGGTACGTATCTGAACTTCAAGGGTTTTGCCTTCAGGGCCAAACACCGCCGTATGCAGGGAGCGGTAGCCATTCTCTTTCGGAGTGGCAATGTAATCATCAAATTCTTTGGGAATATGATTCCAGAGCGAGTGCACCACCCCCAGTGCCGCATAACAGTCACGGACTTCATTGGTGAGAATACGGACCGCACGAATATCGTAAAGATCACGGAAATCGACGTTTTTCCGTTTCATCTTCCGCCAGATACTGTAGATATGCTTTACCCGGCCACTGACATCCCCCTCAATCCGTGCATCCGACAGCGACGCTTTCAGGGCATCTACGACGTTGGTAATGTATTTCTGGCGATCCAGTCGTTTGCCATCCAGTAGCCTGGCAATTTTCTTATAGTCCTGGGGTTTAAGGTAACGGAAGGAGAGATCTTCCAGCTCCCACTTGATATAACCAATACCCAGCCGATGGGCCAGCGGCGCATAAATTTCAAACACCTCCCTGGCAACCCGCTGACGTTTCTCCTTACTGGCATGCTGAACAGCCCGGATAGCGCAGGTGCGCTCAGCCAGTTTGATCAGGGCAACACGGACATCGTCAATAATGGACACCAGCATCTTGCGAACTTTTTCCAGCTGGTCCTGACGATGATCGAGAACCTGCTTTCTCGGGTTCTGGATATTGCTGATGGCCGCCATGCCCTGAACGTCTTTGATCAGACCGGCAACCACCTTGCCAAAATTCTCTTCCACCTGGTCAAGAGAGAGCTTGGTTTCACGGACAGCCCGATAGAGGACCGCAGCAACCAGGGTATCCATATCCAGTTTCAGCTCGGCCAGAATCTCGGCCATTTCCAGACCGGTCCGGAAACACCCTTTTCCCGTAGGCCAGACTGTTTCTTCAGATTCGAGAGACCGCTGCAATGCCAGCAGCTCAGCCTGTTGGGCCAGCTCACAGGCCTCCCTCAGACTATCCGTATCACCAACGCCGTAACGTTCCTGCAGGCGATTCAGCCAGGCACCCAGGTCGACACTGCCGTCGAAGAGCTGGGGCTGATCCTCTCTGACCTTGACCATCTATTCCATTCCATCTCTTTATTTAAAAATGATGCCCTGTCAGGCGTCGGACAGGCTCCAAGACTACTACCCCAAAGCAGCCATTAACAGGCTACTTTCCAATAAATTACTTTTTGACTATGACCTGACAAAAAGCGCCATGGACTCAACATGAGAAGTTTGCGGAAACATATCCATTACACACAAACGCTCAAGCCTGAAACCATGGGAGACCAGACTGCCGGCATCCCTGGCAAGGGTCGCCGGATTGCAGGAAATATACAACAGTCGGTCAGGCAATAAGCAGGCCAGTTGCTCAATCATAAAATCCGCACCGGCCCTGGGGGGGTCGAGAACCACTATATCGTAATGCTCTTTTGCCCAGGGCTCAGTGGTGAAATCACTGGACAGGTCTGCGCAGTGAAAACTTACATTATTCAAACCATTCAGACCGGCATTTCTTGTCGCCTGGGCAACCGAACCCGGTGAACCCTCAACCCCCGTGACATGGCCTGACTTTTTCGCCAGTGGCAGAGAGAAATTACCCAGGCCACAGAACAGGTCAAGCACTTTATCGGATGCCTGCGGACCAAGCCACTGGATAGCCTGCCCAACCATCGCCTGATTAATCACCCGGTTGACCTGGGTAAAGTCCTGTGGCCGGAAGTACAGCTGCACCCCCGATTCAGGCAGCGAGTAATGTAATGCGACGGCGGCATCGTCGTCAGATCTGGCAGGATATAAAAGCCGGATGCTCTCTGGACTACCCTGCAGGTACAGCAACAGCTGATGGGCAGAAGCAAACGCTGTCAACAGGGTTTGGTCTTCTTGCGACAGAGGACGAATATGACGCAGCAGTAACCCGCGCCCCTGCTCTGCCAGAAAACACTCCACGTGGGAAATGGCTTCCCGGCCGGTTAACGTTGGCAAAAATGACTTCATCAGTACGGGCATCTCCTGCAAAGGCTCTGCCAGTATGGGGCATTCATTAATGTCACAGATGGCATTACTGCCCTTTTCCCGAAAACCAAGGCTCAGTCTGCCTTTACGCCAGCGGATGGCAAAACGGCAACGGTGGCGATAGCCATAGGGGGGAGAAACCAGTGATTCCTCAATGTGCTCAGGCACAACCTGGGCAAATCGCCTTAACTGATCGAGAACGATGTGCTGCTTGCTGTCAAGCTGCCCTTCATGGGACCAGTACTGCAGGCTGCAGCCTCCGCACTGACGAAAATGGGCGCAGGCAGGCTCACGGCGCTCGGGTGATGCCGACAGCACTTCTGATACACGGGCATTGATAAAACGACGTTTGTCTTCCAGAATCCGGACACGAACGGTTTCGCCCGGCAGTGCACCGTCAATAAAGAGGGTCTTCCCATGGTAGCGGGCAATCCCGCGACCATCATGGGAAAGCCCGTCAATACGCACATCCTCATGAATAATAACAGGGGTTGAGGCAGCACGTTTAAAGCGCATAGAGTACTTCCAACATTCTCTTGAAACCATGGCCCATGGCCGTTTAAAAGCGTAATGTTACCTTGGATATTGAGTACAACAAACCCGGTTTCATACCTGCATACATGGAAATTCAATCATGGGTGAACGGTTTTCCTATGGCAGAAATACGCCCGTGGAAAGATACCGATCACCACGGTCACAGATAATCGCCACAATGGTGGCCTGCTCTACGCTTTTTGACAGTCTCAGGGCAGCTGCAACGGCTCCCCCTGAAGAAACGCCGCAGAATATGCCTTCTTCCCGGGCCAGCCGCCTCATGCATTCTTCAGCTTCTGTCTGGCCAATATCCATCACCTCATCAACGGCGGAACGGTGAAAAATCGCAGGCAGGTATTCGGGACTCCAACGACGGATGCCTGGTATCTGAGCTCCCTGTTCCGGTTGCAGGCCAACGATCTGAATGGCAGGATTCTTCGCTTTCAGATAACGGGAGGTCCCCATTATCGTCCCGGTAGTACCCATGGAACTGATAAAATGCGTGACCGTACCCTGAGTCTGCTGCCAGATTTCAGGCCCGGTGGTCCCGTAATGCGCCAGGGGATTATCCGGATTGGCAAACTGGTTAAGTACCTTGCCCAGGCCCTGTTGCTGCATTTCCAGCGCTTTATCCCGGGCACCTTCCATGCCATTACTGACCAGAATCAGTTCTGCTCCATAAGCACTCATTGCTGCACGACGCTCGGCGCTCATATTGTCCGGCATAATAAGGATCATTCGATAACCGCGAACGGCCGCTGCCATGGCGAGCGCTATACCGGTATTGCCACTGGTGGCTTCAATTAATGTGTTCCCCGGGCTGATGGCATTGCGGCGTTCCGCCTCGGCGATCATGGACAGGGCTGGTCGATCTTTCACAGAACCGGCCGGATTTTGTCCTTCCAGTTTCAGTAGTATGGTATTTGAACTCTTCCCCTGCATGCGCTGCAGACGAACCAGCGGGGTGTTGCCAATAATCGACTCTATTGTCGGATATTCCATGGACATATAACTTACGTAGACTTTATTATTCCGGAATAATACAGAACAAAAGCCAAACAGGGAAAGGCAGTACCATGAAACAGCACCTTACGGCATTCCGCCAACGGATTCTTCTGCTCGCTTTTCTTCCCGGCATTATTGTTTCCCTGCTGATGGGCGCTGTCTATCTGGTTAAGCGGTATCAGGAACTGGACAACCAGCTCATGGCCAAGGCATTGACTCAGTCTGGACAGCAGGCAGCCGTTGCCTCACTGCTGCTGGATAACACCCGGCATAAAGAACTGCAAGCCCTGATCAGCATGCTGCTGGATGACAGGGATATTCGTGCGGTAAGCCTGGTCGATGAGCAAGGCCGGGAGACTCTTCATGCAGGCCCAAAGCTCACGGCCACCGGAAATTTAGCCTCACTGTTAGAACCTGGCCAGAGCTGGTTCCGGAACGACCAGGTCATCCAGGTTGCCGATCCAATCATCAGCCCGGATACGACCAGAATTGCTGGCTGGCTGATTACCGATTACGCCTATGCAGAAACTCATCTGACCCAATTCCGCTCTCTGGCGTTCAGCATTATTGTTGTCTCCGTGGGGTTATTGGTGGCATTGATCATTAGTCTGAAGCTGGGCCATGGTGTTACCCGCCCCCTGGACCGTATGGCAAGGGTCATTGATCGCATCAAGAATGGCTTCTTCGATACCCGACTGCCGGACAACCGGGGCAGCCTGATGTATGAACTGGAATCGTCTATCAACGTTATGCTCAATGGCCTGCAGAGCAAACATCAGAAGATGACCAGTCATATTGCCCAGTACAATGATGAACTGCGGGAAACACTGGAAACCATTGAAATTCAAAATGTCGAGCTGGATCTCGCCAGAAAGGAAGCACTTGAAGCAAGCAGAAGCAAGAGCGAATTTCTGGCCAATATGAGCCACGAAATCAGAACACCGCTGAATGGCATTATTGGCTTTTCCAACCTGATGCTCAGTTCAAGGCTCACACCGCAACAATACGACTATGTCAGTACCATTGAGAAATCCTCTCAGGGACTGCTGACGATGTTGAATGACATTCTTGATTTTTCCCGTATGGAAGCCGGTAAGCTGGTGCTGGACCCCCAACCCGTCTGCCTGCGGGAGATCGTTGAGGATGTCATGACATTTATGGCACCTGTCGCCTATGGTAAATCGTTGGAAATTGTCCACTTTATCTACGACGATGTTCCTGAACATATCATCATTGACGGACTGCGGTTGAAGCAGATCCTCACCAACCTGATCAGCAACGCCATTAAATTTACCAGTTATGGTTCCGTTGCTGTGCGAGTGATGCTGGATCAGGAAGGCAAACCTGATCAGCAAGAAAGTAATGAGCCCCTGACCCTGAGAGTTTCAGTGGCGGATACCGGCATTGGCCTTACCCGGGAGCAACATCACAAACTGTTCCAGGCTTTTGCCCAGGCAGACTCCGGCAGAACACGCAAGGCAGAGGGAACCGGGCTTGGCCTGTCGATTTGCAAAAACCTGGTTGAGCAAATGGGTGGAGAAATTGGCCTTGAGTCCGATCTGGGTCAGGGGGCAACCTTCTGGTTTACCTTTAAAACAACCCTGAATAACAAAAATGGTGAACCGGCTGTTGCTGATGGTTGTGAGCAGCAAGACCTGGTACCGACACCGCTGCACGGCCAGAAAGTGCTGCTTATCGAACCCCATGAGCTGACCCGGTTATCGATTTTTCACTTACTGGATAAACTGGGTGCAAATATCACCGCAGCAGCCAGCATCCAGCAGGGAATGTCAGCAAACAAGACAAATGTCTCCTACGACTATATTTTCATCAACCCTGATAATATCGAACCGGTTCAGGGAATCACGCAGTTAACAGCCTCTTACAGCAACGCCAGCATTATTGTACTCAGTTCATCAGGAATAACAGGGGCTATGGATCCTGCTCTTCCTGACGGTACTGATACGCTTCTGAAACCCGTTGGACTGAACCGGCTGAAAGCACTGCTGACCCGTATAAACGGGAATCAGGAAGGCAAAAAAATCCAACAACAGATCAACAAATCCCTGAGTATTCTGGTCGTTGATGACAACCCGGTTAACCTGAAATTGCTGAAAACCATTCTTGGCAACCTGGGGCAAGATTTGCAAACCGCAGAAAATGGTTTTGATGCCATTGAACTGTGCAGGCAGTTCACTTTCGACATTATTTTCATGGATGTTCAGATGCCGGTCATTGATGGACTCGAAGCCACAGGGCGAATTCGCAGTGAAATCCCGAACCACCAGCGCACCCCAATTATTGCAGTGACTGCCCATGCGCTGCCCGAGGAGAAAAAGACGCTGTTGCAAAGTGGCTTTGATGACTACCTGAGTAAACCGGTCAGTGAGAAACACGTCATCAGCATGATCAATCAGTGGGCAAAGATGCCTACCGAGACAATAGAGCATAGAGAATATTTTCCACCATCAAAGCCCGGCATCTCTTTACATCCGGCAATGGATCAATCGGAAAGTCCTGTAGATATCAACCTGGCGACGCAACTGGCTGCCGGAAACCGGGAACTGGCTCAGGAGATGCTGGTGATGATGAAAGAGGGACTTGATGACGATCTTGTAACTCTCAAAGATGGCTGGGCTGCCAATAATTATTCGGCTGTACTGGAACGGGTACACCGATTACACGGTGCCTGTCGTTATTGTGGAGTGCCGGAACTGGAGCGTATTTGCAACCGGCTGGAAACACGACTGAAGAAATACAACACCCTGGACCATCATCAAGTCACCGAAGACTTTCAATTATTGCTTCAGTCCATCACCCGTCTCAATCAGTGGGAAATGGAGAGTCTGGAAACGGCTGAGGAAGCATGATATCACGTTCAAAGCCGTTTATGTGGGTAGTGAATCGGGTGCTATTGTGATGAGCAAGAGAGCTGATTCAGCTCTCCAGTACTACAAAGGCAATCGCATTATCCTGCTCATCAGAAAGACTGAGGTGAAGCCGCTTAACCCCTCTTTGCTGCTGCAATTCAAGACCATAATCCGATAAAAACAACTCAGGAGCACCTGAGGCATTATTTCTTACCTCTATGTGCCGGAATGACAGTTTTCCGATTCCTGTACCAAACGCTTTGGCAACGGCCTCTTTCGCCGCAAAGCGCTTGGCCAGCCAGGCCGGTGAGGATGAACGCTGCTGCCATTGCAACAGCTCATGGTCCGTGAGAATCCTCTTGGCAAACGCCTCACCCAGCCGACTGAGTGAGCGCTCAATCCGATCAATACGGACAATATCTGTCCCTATTCCAACAATCACTTAAAACGCAGTCCGTGCAGCTGCCAACATAAGGGCTTTCATCTCACGCACCGCTGGTTTCAATCCCGTAAACAGGGCACGGGCAATGATCGAGTGACCAATATTCAGCTCATTGATACCAGCGATCAACGCAACAGGCTCAACATTCTGATAATTAAGGCCATGGCCGGCATTGACGACCAGCCCCTGTTCCAGACCAAACACCACCGCATTTCTAAGACGGTCAAGCTCATCCTGCATGGCTTCAGCCGTCGAAGCTTCAGCGTAAGCACCGGTATGCAATTCAATGGCTGGCGCTCCGGCCCTGACAGCGGCCTCAATCTGATCCAGATCAGGATCAATAAACAGCGAGACTTCAATCCCCTGTTTTCCCAGGCGCTCACAGGCGGGAGCCACACTGTCAAACAGGCCTTTCACATCCAGTCCGCCTTCAGTGGTGACTTCTTCCCGCTTCTCCGGAACCAGGCAGACATGTTCAGGTTTGAGCTTTTCCGCAATGCCAACCATTTCATCGGTCACTGCCATCTCCAGATTCATTCTGGTCTGCAGAACGTCACGAATCCGGAATACATCATGGTCCTGAATATGTCGGCGGTCTTCACGCAGGTGCAATGTGATGCCATCTGCCCCGGCCTCTTCAGCTTCAATTGCCGCCTGAACAGGATCAGGATAACGAATCCCCCTGGCCTGCCGGATGGTTGCAATATGATCAATGTTGACACCCAGCAAAATACGCTGATGAGGAATCATAAATACACCTGTTGTAGAAAATGTAGAAAATGGCGCAGTGAATTGTGCGACCGTTATCGGGGTTTGGAGAGTGCGCCATTTTCTACTAATGGCCTCTCCGGTGGCGGTTGAGGTTTTCTGTTAGTAAACAGCATGCGGCTCTGCATTGGCCTGTCTCCGATAAGCGGTTTCATGGCCTGCCTGGTAAAACGCTTGAAACCCGGATAGAAATCAGCATTGGTGAAATCCCTGGCCGAGAGTGCTTGCAGCAACTCTGCGGTGTAGCAAAACGGTCTCTCATGGTAGCTGACTTGTCCATGGGTCGGTACCAGCCCATGCTCAGGTTCAAAGCGATAAACCATGCCTTCTTTTAAAGGCGCACCACTGACCACGTCCCAGTCAAGCGGCGGGGCATAGCCGCAGAGTTCCAGCAAATCCAGTTCAAAGGAACGGAGCAATGGCTCAAGAGGCACGCTCTGATGAAGATGGGCCAATAGGTCCCGGTATAAATCCGTCACGCCATCCACCAGCTGCCCCGGAATCATTGATCGCATCAACAACTCATTGGCATAGAACCCACAATAAAGCCGTTCGCCGGTCAGAAAGGTAAAGCGGTCAAGCTCCAGGTCAACCAGTGTTTTCAGCTCACTTCGCCCTTTCCAGCGCACCAGTACCTGATGAAAAGGCTGTAACAGCGAAGCCAGCCGGGACTTTGACTGCCTGACTCCCCGAACCACCATGGCCACACGGCCATGACCTTCCACTAAAAACTCAGCAATCACTGAGCGCTCTTTATAAGAGCGCCGATGCAGCAACCAGGCTTTATGGAATTCATTACCAATCACAGGTTGTGATCATACCCCAGACTTTTCAGGGCACGCTCATCGTCAGACCAGCCTGCCTTGACCTTAACCCAAAGGTTCAGCATGACTTTTGAGTCGAACATGTACTCCATATCTTTGCGGGCCTCCTGTCCGATTTTTTTCAGTCGTGCTCCCCGGTCACCAATAACAATGGCTTTCTGGCCCGCTCTCTCCACAAGAATCAAGGCGCTGATGGTCAACAGTGGACCTTTCGGCCGCAACTCATGCTTGAACTCTTCAATCTCCACCGTCACTTCATAAGGCAGCTCATCACCCAGCTGACGCATGACCTTCTCCCGCACCAGCTCAGCGGCAAGAAAACGGGAACTGCGGTCCGTCAGCTGATCTTCAGGAAAATGATGGACGCCTGCCGGAATCAGCCGGGTAATCATTTCATCCAGCTGTTTCAGATTATGGCCGTGCTGCGCAGAGATGGGCACCACCCCATGAAAATCCATTTTTGTTGACAGAGACTCAAGGTGCGGGATCAATTGCCCCTTATCCGTGATCTTGTCCACTTTATTAATCGCAAGAATAACCGGACAGCGGGCACCCTGTACCTTTTCAAGGACCATCTGATCCTCTTCATTCCAGGTCAGGCGGTCAACCACAAAAACAATGGCATCAATACCCGCCAGGGCACTGCTGGCCGCTTTATTCATATAGCGGTTGATCGCCTTTTTTTGCACCTTGTGCATGCCCGGCGTATCAACATAGACCGTTTGAACCCCCTGCTCCGTCTTGATACCCAGAACCTGATGGCGGGTAGTCTGGGGGCGGCGGGAGGTAATGGAAAGCTTCTGGCCGAGAAGGTGATTCAACAGGGTTGATTTGCCAACATTGGGTCTGCCAACAATGGCGACGTAGCCACAGCGGCTGTGTTCCGAAACGGTATCGGAAAGGCTAAGTTCATGAGCAGCTGGCTCTTCTCGATTTACATCAGATGTCATCTGTTTTCTGCGCTCTTAATGATCAACGCCAAGCAACTTCAATGCATTGCGAGCCGCCTGCTGTTCAGCACCACGACGACTCGACCCTTCCCCCTTCGACGGCTCATCCAGACATTCCAGTTCACAAATCACTGAAAAGTGCTGGTCATGAGCTTCCCCCTGAATATCTGTCACTTGATATTTTGGCAGTGACTGCTGCCGCGCCTGCAGATATTCCTGCAAGCGGGTCTTCGGATCTTTATTCTGCTCATCCGTCGTGGTCAGTTGATCCAGACGAGTGGTAAACCAGATGCGAATTCGCTGGTGACAAACGGCCATACCGGCATCCAGGTAAATCGCACCAATAATGGCCTCAACCGCATCCGCAAGAATGGACTCCCGCCTGAAGCCACCACTTTTCAACTCACCGGAGCCAAGACGAAGAAAGTCGCCCAGTTCAAACTCCCGGCCAAGCTCGGCCAGGGTTACACCGCGCACCATTCGAGCCCGCAGGCGGCTCAACTGCCCTTCTTTGGCATCGGGAAAGCGCTCATAGAGGGCTTCAGCAATAACAAAGTTGACAATCGAGTCGCCAAGGAACTCCAATCGCTCATTGTTACGACTGCCAAAGCTGCGATGGGTGAGCGCCAGCGCCAACAGGCTCTGATTGGAAAATTCATGCCCTAACTTTTTCTGCAGTCGGGCAAGTTCAAGCGTTTTCACTGAGTTCCAGCTTTCCAGTTATGTTCAAACGTTAATACCAGATCAACGTTATGGAAAAAATGAATCCGTCGCTCGTAGTCAATATCGACAACGACAACACCGTTTTCGCGGGTGACCTTAACCTCATTGCGATCAAGCTTGATCAGGTTTAGCTGCAACCCTTTATTTATCCAGGTTCTCACCTGGGTAACGGATGCAGTGGCAGAGCCTGGCCGGTCAGTTAATGAAGATACCACCTGCTTCACAGAGTGATCATCCATATAAAAGGGCACAACCTTAACCGCAAAAGACAACAATAGTCCACCAATTAACAGGTAAAACAGCCAACTGACTGCACTACTGCCTCGTTGTCGGCTCTTCATACCATACATAAGATTCTCTCCTTGGACAGCTTACTCAATCACCCCGTTGTTCTTAAAGCCGGGAAGTTGAGTCCAGCTCGGCCAGTGCATCCAGATGTAAACCGCCTTACCAACAATATTCTGTTCAGGAACATAGCCCCAATACCGGCTGTCATTGCTTCGGTCACGGTTATCCCCCATGACGAAGTACATGCCGTCAGGCACAACCCACTCACCTTCAGCCCGGAAATCATGACTGGTCAGCTCTTTACGAACCTGGTAGCGCTTGCCTTCATCACCTTCGTTATAGAGACGATAAATGGATCGGGC
The DNA here is from genome assembly GCF_049310245.1 of Endozoicomonas sp. ALB115. Taxonomy (NCBI): domain Bacteria; kingdom Pseudomonadati; phylum Pseudomonadota; class Gammaproteobacteria; order Oceanospirillales; family Endozoicomonadaceae; genus Endozoicomonas; species Endozoicomonas sp. ALB115. The sequence goes on from NZ_JBLYZG010000013.1 coordinate 79,254, forward strand.
ATCACTGAGTTGTGCCACAAACTCTTCAGGAACCGCCTGGCCGTTCACCGTCAGCCGCTTGTCCATATATTGCACAACGTCGCCAGGCAAACCGATCACACGCTTGATAAAGTTGATATTTTCTTTCCCTGGCTGTTTAAACACCATCACATCACCACGATCAGGCTCACCGATGGCAAGCACCTTGGTACCTGACACGGGCAAACGCAAACCGTAACTGTATTTATTAACCAGAATAAAATCACCCACTTCCAGGGTCGGAATCATGGAGCCAGATGGAATTTGAAAAGGTTCGAACAAAAAGGATCGAATCACCAGAACAAACAGCAAAACCGGGAAGATAGACTTGGAGGTCTCAACCACGGTAGGCTCCCTGGCCAGCTTCTCAAGGGCGTCATCGTCTCCGCCCTCGGCACCGAGCATGGCAACAGCAGCCTTTCGCCTTGGTAACAAAAAAAGTCGGTCAATCAGTGCGATGATACCTGTAACAACAACCGACAGTACCAATAGCAGCGGAAAGTTAAAATCCATGGCTGTTTTTCTCTTATGTAATCAATGGTGAATTATTTGTCGACCTTTAGAACTGCCAGGAAAGCCTCCTGAGGAATTTCCACACGCCCAACCTGCTTCATCCGTTTCTTACCGGCCTTCTGTTTTTCCAGCAGTTTACGCTTACGACTCACGTCACCACCATAGCATTTCGCAGTGACGTTCTTTCTGAGCGCTTTTACCGTGGTCCGGGCAATAATCTGCCCACCAATGGCCGCCTGAATGGCAACATCAAACATCTGGCGGTGAATGATCTCTTTCATTTTTTCCGTCAGCACCCGTCCGCGGGAAACGGCGTGATCCTTATGCACAATAACCGCCAGTGCATCGACTTTTTCACCATTGATCAGAATATCCACCCGAACCATTTTAGCGGTTTCAAAACGATCAAAAGAGTAGTCCAGAGAAGCAAACCCCCTGCTCACCGATTTCAGTCGGTCAAAGAAATCCAGCACCACCTCGTTCATCGGAATATCGTAGGTCAGTGAGACCTGACCACCCGTGAACTGCATATCTTTCTGTACGCCGCGCTTTTCAACGCAGAGAGAAATCACATTACCGAGATATTCCTGGGGTACCAGAATATTGGCCCGGGAAATGGGTTCACGAATTTCGTCAATACCTGCAGGGTCAGGCAGTCTGGAAGGGTTATCAACTTCCACCACACTGCCGTTTTTCATATGACACTGATAGATTACCGTGGGAGCCGTGGTAATCAGATCCAGGTCATATTCCCGCTCAAGTCGCTCCTGAATGATCTCCATGTGCAGCATGCCCAGGAAGCCACAACGGAAACCAAAGCCCAGCGCGTCACTGCTCTCCGGCTCGTAAAACAGGGAGGCATCATTGAGACTCAGTTTTTCCAGCGCATCACGAAAATCTTCAAAGTCATCCGCACTGACCGGGAACAAGCCGGCATAGACCTGCGGCTTAACATGTTTAAAGCCTGGCAGCGCTGCAACATCCTGGGTTTTCAGATGAGTCAGGGTGTCACCGACGGGAGCACCTTGAATATCTTTGATACCGGCAACCACATAACCAACCTCACCGGCTTTAAGAACTCCGGTGGGCGTCCGCTTGGGCGTGAAAATACCGACATTATCCACAACATGAGACTGTTTGGTGGATTTAACGACGATCTTTTCTCCCTTGCGCAACGTACCGTTTTTCACCCGCACAAGAGACACCACACCCAGATAGTTATCAAACCAAGAATCGATGATCAGTGCCTGCAATGGCCCATTGATGTCACCTTCAGGAGCAGGAATAGTGGACACCAGTCGCTCAAGAACATCCTCAATGCCCAAACCACTCTTGGCAGAGCAGCGGACAGCATCGGTTGCGTCAATACCGATAATCTCTTCAATTTCCTGGGAGACCCGGTCTGGCTCTGCCTGGGGCAGATCCATTTTATTCAGCACGGGCATGACTTCCAGCCCCTGCTCTATGGCGGTGTAACAGTTAGCAACGGATTGTGCCTCAACACCCTGGGCCGCATCCACCACCAGAAGCGCACCTTCACAGGCCGCCAGGGAACGTGAAACTTCATAGAAAAAGTCAACGTGTCCTGGTGTATCGATAAAATTCAGCTGATAGGTATTACCATCTTTGGCATGATAATCCAGCGTCACACTCTGGGCCTTGATGGTGATGCCACGTTCACGCTCAAGCTCCATGGAATCAAGCACCTGGGCCTGCATTTCACGATCACTGAGCCCACCACAGGTTTGGATAAAACGGTCAGCCAGGGTTGATTTCCCATGATCAATATGGGCAATGATGGAAAAGTTCCTGATTAAGCTTAGGTCGCTCACGATAGTATCTACTGTAAAAACGTCACAAAAAGCGATCCCCGCAATCGCGGGGACCGTCTTGAATTAGGGAATTGGCCTGCGGATCAAACTGACTTACCGGCTGTTAAACAGCATGAATTGATTTTATTCATGCCTGTGGCTAAAGCTCCGGCAGCAATTAACACGTGTCTGACCTGCATAAATGATTCCATAATATTCTATAACATGTCAGCACACTACTCCATGGTCATATACCGTGCTATCCACATTTGATCACCCCTGTAACCGGAAGGTGATGTAGCCGGGATTCCCACCGCGAATAACCCGCATTGAAATTGAGCGGTTCCTGGGCAGTTTGGCTACCACTTTTTTGAATTCCGCTACCGTTGTCACACTGCTATTATTCAGGTCCGTGATAACATCGCCCTGACGCAATCCAATGGAACGGCCAGCACCCCGGTTAACTCCAATCACCACCAGCCCCTGAACATCCTCATCCAGGCGCAGCTTACTGCGATAATTCTCATCAAGCTCAGCTACCTGAACACCCAGAGGGTTTTTATCAGAAGGCGTCTTATCTCCCCTATGTTCAGGGGCACCACTGTTTTCATCCGGCAGCTCACCCACTACAACATCTACGGTCTTGCGCTTGCCATTGCGGATATATTCAAGCCTGGCTTTTTCGCCGGGTTTTATCACCCCCACCGACATTGGCAATACGCCTGAGCTGCTGATGACTCTTTCATTAAATCTGACAATAATGTCGCCGGGATGAAGCCTTGCCTTATCAGCCGGACCACCGGGAACCACCTGACTGATCAGCGCCCCCATGGGTTTTTCCAGACCAAACGATTCGGCAAGATCCCGATCCACATCCTGAATGGCGACCCCCAGCCATCCCCGGGTGACATAACCCTTCTCTTTCAGTTGATCAACCGCCCACATAACATGATCAACCGGTATGGCGAATGACAGCCCCATAAAACCGCCAGAGCGGGTAAAAATCTGGGAGTTAATTCCGATGACTTCGCCATTCATATTAAACAGCGGACCACCCGAGTTACCCGGATTGATAGGGACATCGGTTTGAATAAACGGGACATAGGAGTCGCTGGGCAGGCTTCTATTCAGAGCGCTGATAATGCCTTTGGTAATCGAGTATTCAAAATTAAACGGAGACCCAATTGCTGCTACCCATTGACCAGATTTAACACTCTCGGAATCACCAAGTTTAACGACGGGCAGACTGCGGTCATTGTTAATTTTTAACAGCGCCAGATCCGAACGCTTATCGGCACCGATAAGTTCTGCAGAACGCTCACTCCTGTCACTGAGTCTGACAATAATCTGATCAGCACCTTCGATAACATGGTTATTGGTCAGAATGTAACCGTCTGACGAGATAATAAAGCCAGAACCGAGTGACATCGGTTGAGAACGTCCGGAAGGGTTTTCATCAGGCAGCGGGATACCAAAGTAACGGCGGAAAATTTCAGGAATCTCCTCCCCGCCCGGCCCATATATTGACGGTCTCGCTTTTGGCGTGGCCAGAGTACTGATATTCACTACCGCTGGTGATGCCTGTTCAAACAATGCCGCAAAATCTGGCAGCCCGGAACCCCTGACTGAAGCATTTGCCAGTGTTGCGTAAAACAAAAGCAGGGAAAACCCAACGTTATAAAGTGACTTTTTGCAGAGAAAAAACACCCTACTCATATTATGTTTTCTCCAGTATTCGACTATTGAAAAAACTCACCGGAGCCATACGCTCCTGCGATATTATTTATAATTACGTGATAACAAGGCGACCCGGCAGCATCAGAAATAAAACAAGAAAACTCATTCCTGCCTGGAAGAAAGCGTTCGCCCGGAGGAGCTGCCTGATAACGACAAATTGTCAGAGGGTAATACCCTTACCACATCAACACGGCACATATCAGCTGACCTCTTCCCAAATAACCTTACTGCACCAAAGCCACATGCCAGGAGCAAACCAGCTGAGACAAGCAGCAACCAATCTGCTGCCCCCATTACAGAGGACAACCAGATGCCAGCCATCATAAGCAGAAGCGGGAAGAGATAAATCAGAAAAGAAGCCTTTAGCAAGGAGCCTTCCGGAATACCGACCACAACCATGTCACCCTCTTTCACTACCCAGGGACAAACCGCTTTGATATATGAAAAGGATGAGCCGACCCTGTACTTTTCAAAGAGATGCTGCCCACAACCATTTCGGGCACTACAGCTTGAACAACCGGACTGTCTGATTGTTTCAACCCAGACAAAATCACGCTCTACAGCCACAACTCGTCCCTGCTCTTCTATCATATTCCTGAAAACCTGATATAGATCGGTAACGAAATAATACAAAAAAAACCAGTCTTCAAGTCCAGCAAACTTACTTGATCATTACATCAAGGCTTTATTTTTACCGGACGAACAGATACAGCCACCCTCTCTGCCGTCCCCAGAGGAATATCACCAACAACCGTCACATGGAAGTACTGATTACCCTCTCTGTAAATCTTTGAAACCGCCGAAAGAGCACCGATTTGTTCAGAAGCCTGACTTAGCACCCTAGTATCATCCTGCTCAACAAAGACAGAGAAACTGGCAATTCCATCAGAAAAAATCAAAGCATCTACATCGTGCTTGCTGACCGGAGAAGGACGGACGGTGCTGTTTTCCAGCACAAAGCCATCAGGCAGCCAGCCCGTTTCCCATTCCGGGGGCACATCAGGTTTCTCTGAGTGTTCCGGGTTGCTTTTTAACTGAATAGTTTCATCGACACCGGAGGGCTTGCGGTCCAGAAGTGCCAGAACATCATCTGACAGCTGACCAATATTCAGGGAAGTGAACTGCAGTCGCTCAATTATTTTACCCTGATCATCAACCAGCACTGATTTCAACAACAGTGAGGATACTCGGTCAAGCCATAGCTGATAGCCATAACGGAAACGATCTTTCGGCAGCACAAGCAACAGCACGGCTTCTCGACCAGCAACGCGGTCAATACCTACAATTTTCAAGTCATAGAAACGCTCAGATACACCAGACTGGAACTTGCTTACTACCGGCATCAATGAACCATGCTGAAACCTGGTCACCCCTTCGTTATAACTGGAAAAGAAAAGCTCATTTCCGGAGCGTATGACTTCCCGGGGAGCACCATCCAGATAGAGAATGCGTTCTTTTTCCGATATATTCTCAGCTTCAGCCTGATGAACAACACTTAATGTCTGCAACTGTGCTCCCTGCTGATAAACAAACTCTCCCTGAAAGCTCAGACTTTTGGCGGAAGCAGCCATTCTTTCAAGCAGGTAACCTGCATCGGGTGATGTTTCCGCAGACACAAAGCCACTGACAAAAAAACATAGAACCAGTAACTTTCCGGTAATCCATTGCATCTGTTTCATAAATTTATTGGTTGTCAAAACTGGTCAATCTGGCAAATGACAAAATACTCTGGCCACTTCCCATTGCAGAAAGCTCTGCATGCTGAAGTGCATAGGCATGAAAACGCTCCCTGGTTGCCCTGTCAGCAAGACTCTGGGCATAAGCAAGTTGTTCAGGGGTAATACCGTCATGCTGCCTTGAGTTGTACCCGGCACGAATACCCAATGCACCGTAATCGTTATGACCCGATTGCGCCAGCTGCACTGGCTGAGTCAGGGTAACCGGTTCATTTTCAGCCAGAACCTGCAAATCAGGAGACGGATTACTGTTTCTGACCCCGACAACAATGGCAAAAGCCACCGAGGCTGCAACCGCAACCTTACCCAAAGAAGCCCATACATCCTCAAAAAAGCGACCGGGTACGGGACTGATCGCGGAAGAACCTTTTGTTTCAGAGACATTCTGCGCACCGGTAGTACCGGCCTCTTCCTGCTCTATGGCATTCATCACGCCCCTGGAAATATCGACATTGGCAAATTTGCTGCTATTACCACGGAGTGTCTCACCAATCAGCTGATAACGACCCGCAAGCGCCCGGAGGTCATCGTCCTTGCCGATGCTATCAATCACTCGACGCAATTCCAGCTCACTGGCCTGCCCATCCAGAGAAACCGATAAAGATTCTTTCAAATGTTCTCTGACACTGTTTTGAGAACTCTTTTCACTCATAGACAAACCTCTGGTATTCATGCCGACCTTCACTCTGTCGCACATGAGTTAAACCCTGTTTAACCACTTTGCCCTAATAACGGTCTGATCTCACGATCAATGGCTTCACGAGCCCTGAAAATTCTGGACCGTACAGTACCTACCGGGCAATCCATAACATCGGCAATTTCTTCATAGCTGAGGCCATCAAACTCCCTCAACATTACCGCTGTTCTCAGTTCATCGGGTAAACGCTGAATGACATCATGGATAACCTGCTCGATTTCATTACAGTACAGGTTGCGCTCAGGGGTATCAACGACCCTCAAGGTAGTCGCTGTTTCCAGGAAGTCTGCATCATGAACATCGATATCAGACTCTGGCAATCTTCGCCCCTTGGATACCAGATGATTTTTGGCTGTATTGACAGCAATACGGTACAACCAGGTATAAAAAGAGCTGTCACCACGAAACTTATCCAGTGCACGGTACGCTTTTATAAAAGCCTCTTGCGTAACATCCTGAACTTCCTGAAAGTCACTGAGATAACCACCAACCAGCCCAAGAATACGGTGTTGATATTTAATAACCAACACATCATAAGCTCTCTTGTCACCCTGCTTTACACGATCAACCAACTGCTGATCAGTATCCGGACTATCAACCATTCAGGCATCTCCACCCATGCATGGCAGGAACACCATAAAAGGCACCATCGTGCAATAAAGGGTTTAGCTCAGCAGCAAGTATATAGACCATCAAAATGAAGAAAAGTTCCTGATATTTTCAATTTTTTACTTCAAAAGGTATCTGTCCACCACAACCCGGTTTATCCGGGTGTTGTAATTATATTGGAAAACCGACAGGTTATTTTTAGCACGTCAACGACACTACAGTAACTTCCAGACATTCTATATAATGCCCTGACAATGAACATTCCAGGTACCCGGCTGGCCCGGTTGAGAAAATACACAGGTCAGACAAGTTTACTCGGGCCTCTTGATTCAGGTCAGCAGCAATTTTAACATCGACCCGTAAAATAGCCTCTTTAGCCTGATGCACATAACCAGTAACTGTCATTAATCATACCGATAAATAGCTAAGCCACTCAATAAAGAACTCATCATGTTACTTATCCAGACATGTACAGTTCCACAGGCTAGCACATTAAAACCACACTGCATTCATTTTCCTGTGGATTATAGGAAGGATAAAAGATGTCAGAGTGACTTGATGACCGGGGAGCCTTATGCAACAGCCCTATAATTACGATGTAATCATCATTGGCTCTGGCGCAGCCGGACTGACCACGGCACTGCAGCTGCCTGATGATGCCAGAATAGCCATTTTCAGCAAAGACTCATTAAGCGCTGGCTCAACCTATTGGGCGCAGGGAGGCGTGGCGGCGGTATTGGACCAGACCGGTGACAATATCGACCAGCATGTGAAAGACACCCTGACCGCAGGTGCAGGCCTGTGTAACGAGTCGGCTGTTCGACATATCGTGGAGAATGGCAGAGAGAGTATTGAGTGGCTGATCAGCCAGGGCGTACCATTCACACCGGATAATACCGCTGACCGGCCCTTCGACTACCACCTGACACGGGAAGGTGGGCACAGCTCCCGCAGAATCATTCACTCCGCAGATGCCACTGGCCGGGCTATTTCAGATACCTTACTGGAACAGGCAAGGTTAAAGTCGAACATAGACCTTTACGACCATCACCTGGCTGTAGACCTGATCACCACCAGCAAACTGGAACCTCACATTCACCACCATGAACCGCGCTGCGTTGGTGTCTATATACTCGACCTTCTATCAGACCAGGTGCATGCCTTCAAGAGCCGCTGTACCGTGCTTGCCTCCGGAGGTGCCAGTAAAACCTACCTTTATACCAGTAACACCGATGGTGCGTCCGGAGATGGCATTGCCATGGCCTGGCGGGCAGGCTGCCGGGTTGCCAATATGGAGTTTAATCAATTTCACCCGACCTGCCTCTACCACCCAAATGCCAAGTCGTTTCTGATTTCAGAAGCCGTTCGGGGCGAAGGCGGCCTGCTCAAACGGGCCGATGGCAGCCGGTTCATGCCAGACTACGACCCCAGGGAAGAGCTGGCTCCCAGGGATATTGTGGCACGGGCCATTGACCATGAAATGAAGCGTTTGGGGTCAGACTGCCTTTACCTGGATATCAGCCATAAGCCGGCGGAGTTTATTCGCTCTCATTTTCCAACCATTTACGAGCGTTGCCTCAGCTACGATATCGACATCACCAAAGACCCAATCCCTATTGTTCCTGCTGCCCATTACACCTGTGGTGGAATACTGGTTGATAAAAACGGTCAAACCGACGTACAAGGCCTTTTTGCCGTTGGTGAGTGCAGTTTTACCGGCCTGCATGGTGCTAATCGGCTGGCCAGCAATTCACTGCTGGAGTGCTTTGTCACTGCCAAAAGCTGCGCCCGGATGATACGCGATACCATTGATCAATACCCACAACCACCCTCTCTGCCGAACTGGGATGAAAGCCAGGTAACAGATTCCGATGAAAATGTGGTTATCTCTCACAATTGGGATGAACTTCGCCGCTTTATGTGGGATTACGTGGGTATTGTCCGCACCACAAAACGTCTGCAAAGAGCAATGAATCGCGTTGAGCTGCTCCAATCGGAAATTCATGAGTTCTACAGCAATTTCAAAGTCAGCAATGACCTGATAGAGCTGCGCAACCTTGCCCAGGTATCTGAGCTGATTATTCGATGCGCCATGGCCAGAAAAGAGTCCCGCGGTTTACACTACACGCTGGATTACCTTCATACGAATCCTGTTCCTGAAGACACGATTCTGGTTCCAGAGAACTTCAGGGGCTGTTGACGTTTTGTGGATGTTCACCGAATCCGATCCTGAAGAATAACTTCAGGGATTACAGAGGCCTTAGTTGATAGAGGCAGCAATGTCACAATGAAGACATTCAGGCCGAACACGATGGGCATGAACTATACGTGCCCCTCGCCCTTGCCACCAAACAGAGAGTGAGACTCAAGCATCAGCCTCAGCCTGAAACCATGCAGCTCAACCGGGTCAGCACTGTCTGGAAACAGAATCAGGCAGGAAGGGTGCCGCTTACCCTCAACTCTCAACTTAAAGCAAATCAATATTGAGGTGACAACAATTTCACCCTCGGGCCAGGCGCGATACCAGGCACCGCCAAGATTCACTCGCCACTGGTCTTCCAGCAAACGAATTACAGAAATACTGGTCGGAAGACTCTGAGCAATAAATTGAAGGTAGCGTCGATAGAAATGCAAGGCGAGAACCATGGCCAGGGCAAACTTGACAACAGGCCAGACTGAACAAAGCCACAGTGCAATACAAGCTGCACCATGGCAGATAAGCATCAAAACAAGGTGGTAACGGGAACTTCTTACATTAACTTCACAAAGACTCGCCTTTGTAGCGCCCACGCTCCAATACTCTGTCAACCATGCAGCTAAGAGCCTGATCTTCAGGCCTTGTACCACTCATAAACCAACTGAAGAGGTCCGGATCTTCACACTCCAACAGGCGAACATAGGTTAGCTGATCAGCTTCACTGAGCTCAGACAGCGCCTCCCTGGTAAAAGGTTCCAAAAGCACGTCAAGCTCAAGCATCCCACGACGACTTCGCCACTGCAGGCATTTCAGCTCATTTTCACCCAGCATCTTAGAATAACTCCTATTATGGATTTTGCCGGTTATTATACCTTTAAATTCGCAGCAATAATCTTCTATTATGCCAGCAACTATTAAATGCAATTGCGGCAACCAGATAACAAGGTAATCAGATGGCCACCGACTGGAAGACCTACTTAACAACTCAGGGCGCTGTTTATAAAGAAGAGCGGTTGACAGGCTTTGCCAAAACACCACAGGCACTGGATGAAAATTCTGTCTCAGTACTCTCTGGCCACAGCATTATCAAAATCGATGGCACCGATCGCCAGAAGTTTTTGCAGGGACAGATTTCAACACATATGCTTCAGCTGGCTGCTCATCAATACAGCACCGGGGTGGCATGCTCCCCTAAAGGACGGATGTATACCAGTTTCAAAATCATGGACAATGGTGAAGACTACCTGTTGACCATGAACTCAGGTCTGACTGAAACCACTCTCGACACTCTGAAAAAGTACGCGGTTTTCTTTAAGGTTAATCTCACCAGTCAACCTGAGCACGTGGTTCTCGGCCTGTCCGGAGCCAATATCGACACCCTGCTGAGCAAAATGTTCCCCGACTCATCACTTCCAGAGCAAAACGAAGTTATCAAAGTCTCCGGCAATGGCTACCTTATAAAAGCCGCTGGTGTCAGGACTCGCTATGAGCTTTGGCTTCATCAGGATGACCTTCCTCTTTTATGGCCAGAACTGACCAAAGAGCTTACACCTGCAACGGAAGATTTCTGGTCGTTACTGAATATTGAGTCAGTCATTCCAGAGCTTTGTCAGGAAACCATCGATAAATACATTCCCCAACACCTCAATCAACCCTCCCTTGGCGGGGTCAGCTTCAGAAAAGGGTGCTATACCGGGCAGGAAATTGTGACCCGAATGCAAAACCTTGGTCAGCAGAAAAGCCGGTGTTACTGGTTGAGTCTGGAAAGCGCCGAACAACCTGACATTAACACCCGACTTTACAGCAGTAATGGTAAACCGGTTGGTGAAGTCATCCAGCGTGCCTGCAATGTCGAAAACGGCAACATTGAATTACTGGCGGTTATTCGGATTGAAGCGGCTGAAGCCAACGATGTCTTTCTGGATACAGAAAAAAGCCATCAGCTGCAGGTTCATGAAATACCCTATGCAATAGATCCAAAGGCCGAACTGCAAAAATAGTCGCCCCAGCCAATGCCACTCACCCAGAGTCATGACTCTGGGTGAGTGGCAAGCTATCAGCTGATTTTCTTTTTGATTTCCACCAGCACCCCATAGGCTTCGTCAAAGTCGTAACTGATAACCGCATCCTGAAATAACGTCAGCTCTTTGTGGTCAATCTGATCATTCAGTCCATGAATAAGCGTTGGCAGCAGAGAAACCACATCCACATCGCCTTCACTGAGCTTTTGCTCCATCTCATCAAGCAGTTCATTCAGCTCACCAACGGCAATAGCCCCCTCCCCGGCGGGTTCCAAACCTTCTTTTACCGGAGGCAAATGTTCAAGGCCTTCCATCACCTGTTCAAAGGCCAGCACAAACGAGTCCATCAAGCTGTTGTCAGGCATTTCAAATTGTCTGCGTAAACTATGCTCAAGTTGAGCAGCCTGATCATGCAGGCTGCTTGCCCCTAAGTTACCGGCAACCCCTTTCAATGCATGCACCAACTGGCAAGCCTCATGCCATTTGCCGGTTTCCAGAAGCCCTTCTAATTGGATCAGATCTTCCCGCTGGCCATGATAGAAGTCTGTCAAAAGCTTTTCATAAAGCGCCCGGTTGCCCTGAAGCCTCTGCAAACCATCGTCTACATCTATTCCCGGCAGTTTCAGGCAGGACGTATTCTCTGATGCCTGAGGCAAAGCAACAGTCTGATGCACATCGGTTTCTCCTGCCTGCAACCAGTGACGCACCATCTGCTTGAGAGCAGCAGGACTTAATGGCTTGGAAATATGATCATTCATTCCAGCCTGCAAACAGCGCTCCCGATCACCGGTCATGGCGTGTGCAGTCATGGCAATAATTACCAGCTTATCCTTGCCAAGCTTTCGCCTGATCTTCCGTGTTGCCTGATACCCATCCATTTCAGGCATCTGAATGTCCATAAAGACCAGGTCAAAGTCTTCGTGCTTCACCCGCTCTACCGCTTCGGCACCGTTCGTGACCATGACGACCTCAAGCCCCATGCCCTGTAACAGCTCACGGGCAACCTGCCGGTTGATTTCATTATCCTCAGCCAGCAGTATGCGGCCTTTAGGCATAATCTCACAAAATCGAGCTTCTTCGATGATTTCAGTTTTCGGATTATTCTGACACTGCAACAGGCGCAAAATAGTCTCTATCAAAACGCTGTGATTGACCGGTTTAATCAGAAAAGCATCCACTGTACCTGAGGCTTTTGCCATCAGCTCTTCCCGGCCATAGGCCGAAACCATCATCAGTTTGGGTTCCGGGGCAAGATTGAGTTTATGAATGCGTTCTGCCAGTTCAATGCCATCCATATCCGGCATTCTCCAGTCAAGCAGCACCAGAGAAACGGCCTTATCAGCACCGGAATTCTTCTCTTTCAGCAACGCCAGCGCTTCGTCACCATGGTTACTTTCCAGGGTTTCGCACCCGGATGTTTGCAAATGACTGATCAGAAGTGCTCTTGCTGTCGGGTTATCATCCACCACAAGCACACGAACCCCGGCAAGTGACCGCTCCAGAACCTGAGTCTGATGGGCAACACCCAGTTCAACGGTAAAGCAAAAAGTACTGCCCTTGCCGGGCTCTGAGGCAACAGAGATATCCCCATTCATCATGTACACAAGGTTTTTACAGATAGCCAGCCCCAGCCCGGTACCACCAAACTTCCGGGTTGTTGACCCATCAACCTGAGAAAATGACTGAAACAACTTATTCTGCTGCTGTTTACTGATACCAATGCCCGTATCGGCCACCGAGAACTGAAGTCTGACCACATCCTGCCTGCTGCTGACCAGCCTGACAGACACATTGACTTCGCCTTCACTGGTAAACTTGAGGGCATTATGGGTCAGGTTGATCAGTATCTGCCCAAGCCGGAGCGGATCACCCCGCAGATGTCTGGGCACATCCGACTGAATATCGTAAGTCAGTGTCAGGCCCTTTTCCCTGGCCTTGATACTGCTGAGGTTATAGACGTTGTCAAAAACGCCCCCAAGGTCAAATTCAATATTTTCCATATTGAGTTTGCCTGCCTCAATTCTTGAGAAGTCAAGAATGTCGTTGATGATACCCAGAAGGTCATGGGCAGATGACTGAATTTTACTGATGTAATCCCGCTGCTGATAAGAAAGCCTGGTTTCCTGAACCAGATGACTCAAGCCAATAATGGCATTCATCGGCGTACGGATCTCATGGCTCATATTGGCCAGAAAATTACTTTTTGCCTGATTGGCCTGATCAGCCACTTCTTTCGCCTTGCGCAACGCTTCTTCAGTCTGTTTTCGATCGGTGATATTGCGCCCGGAAGCAAAGAGGTACCCTTCTCCCTCATACTCCATATAGTTCGCAGTAATCTCCACTGGAAAAACAGTGCCATCGGATGTTTTTCGCAGCGTTTCATAGGTCATACCTTTTCTCAGCTCCAGCTGCTCCCAGAGCTTTTTCCAGGAACTCCGGGTAACCGCCGGGTTAATGTCCATGATGGACAGTTTCATCAACTCTTCCTGGGAAAATCCCAGGGCTTTACAGGCAGACTCATTGACATACTTGTGGTAACCATCCCTCCTGAACCAGTGAATATGATCACCGGCACTATCGAGGGAGAAACGGGCCATCGACAGCTCACGTTCCCGTTCAATCTGGTGAGTAATATCCACGGTTGTACCAATGACCCGAAGGGGTTTCCCCAGCTCATCCCTGAACACCACCTTCCCTTTGCTGCGAACATTACAATAACTGCCGTCTTTCCTGCGGATACGGTAAACAAACTGAAACGATTTATCGGAAGTCTCCAGCTGTTGTTCAAAAAAATGAATGGTGGAAATTTTATCCTCTGGATGAAGCTGCTGTCGCCAGGTCCTGATATTGCCCAACAGTTCCCCGGGCTGGTAACCCAGCATGGTTTGATATCGGGGGCTTAAATACATGTTATCCCTGAGGACATCCCAGTCCCAGAGACCATCGGAAGCCGCATCCATTGCCAGCTGGTAACGTTCCTCACTGACTCTTAAGGCATCTTCCGCATGTTGACGATCACGGGCAACCGCCACCAGCTCACCCATTCGATGCAGCAAATCCATTTCATGGATATAGACCTGATATTTTTCCGGCGTATTGATCAATCCAATACCACCCACCACACGACCAAACAGCAACATAGGGGCATAGACCGCGATGGAAACCCCCAAATCATCCAGAATGGCAGCACCTTCAAGGTCCCCCTTCTGCAATATTTCATCACGAATAAGAATGTTGCCCTGATGTTTTTTCACCTCGCCATAAACACCGGAAAAGTCATGGTCAAACAGTGGCTCAAAAGCTGCGGGATCAGGATCAGGTCGGCATGACCAGTAATGCTCAATACGGGCCTTGGGCTCCCAGGAGAAGATGCAGACGGCTTCAGCGTTGAGATAGCGCCCAAGCCGACTCAGAAAATAGTCATTGGCCCGATGCACCGGCTGGTCCATGAAATGCCTGGAAATATCACTCAGCAGGCGGTCCAGTTCGGAACGAACCCGCAGCCCTTCTTCTGCTTTTTCACGGTCAGCAATCTCGATGGTTAAACGACGATTCCAGTAAACAATGAGAATCAATGTCACCAGAATCAATACCAGACCAATAAACAACTCTTTATTAGGCCGCCACATGCCTCCCTGAATCGACAGCCAGCTGCTTTCAAGAGCCTCCCGGTCTTCCGGAGTAATGGTATCCACCGCTTTTTCCAGGATAGAGGCCAGTTCAGGAGAGTTGTTTCTTGATGCCATACTGAAGTCATAGTTAAAACCCGCTTCAGCAACCACCTGCAAGTTGGTTATTTTCATGCGCTCTATTTCATAACTTGCAGAAGCCAGGTTGACCACTATGGCATCAAGAACTCCACTGGCAACCTGATTCAAGCCTGTGGCAATATCCGGCATCTTGACAAAATTGATACCCGGGTAGTTCTGTTGAAAGATTTCATAAGTGACATAACCTGGCGTAAAACCAACCCTTTTCCCATTTAAATGGCCCGGAGAACGGATGCTTTTATCGGAATCACGGGCGAGGATCACGGCCGGCACACTGACAAATGGTTTGGTAAAATTCAGATAACGGCTGCGCTCTTCCGTTTTCTGTAACATCGCAACGGCATCAACATCATGGCGATAAGCCTGAATCAAGGCATTGGTCCATACGGGGTCCTGATGAAGCTGAAAGGTGATGCCCAGCCTGTCTTCCAACAGCTTGAGATAAGCTATGGTCATTCCCTGCCATTGCCCTCTTCTATCAATATAAGAAAATGGCGGTTTATTATTATCAACCAGAACACTGATCACCGGATTTTCAGCTAACCAGCGGCGCTCGGAATCACTCAGTTCAACCACTGAGCCGCTGTGGCGAAAATAGCGATCTCGACTACTGATAATCCAACGGTTTTCAATGGCACGGTACTCATCCGGTGTGATGGCCCGAAATCCATTATTCAACTCCGGCAATAAGTCTGCCGACCTGTTCAGCAAAAGGCCGGCCCCAACCGCCTCATTCAGATTAAAGTACTCGCTGGAGTTCACCTCCCCCACCAGACCATGGCGATTCAGGGCAGACCGGACAATCACCGGTTCGCCAAGAAATGCATCTATTTCTCCGGAGAACAGGCTCTCAATCATCTCGGAGACAGTACCATGTTCAATGGGATAAGCATCCGGCAACCAGCGCCGGACGAACTCCTCAGGGCTTGAAGAACCGATCACACCCAGCTTTTTACCATTTAAATCCGCCCCGGGATCACCCAGGTTGCTGTCAGGGCGAAAGTAAATTCGGGTATTCAATCCATAGTAAGGATTTGACAGCGCCATCCACTGGCTTCGTTCCATCGTCGGAGACACGGCAGCAATAACGTCGACCTTACCTTTTTGCAAAGCAGCTATGTTTTCACCAATAAGACCCACTCTGAATTTAATCAGTGTTCCTGTTTTTTCTGACCATAAGTTCCAGATATCAACAAACAGGCCTGAGGGTTTACCCAGTGCATTGATAAAAGACAGCGGGGAAAGGTCGGTCTCCAGGGCAACGACCAGACTTTCAGGGTGACAATGCGTAAACCTGAACAGCTCTTCAATAAGATCTGCTTTGTCCTGATCAGAAATTTTCGCCACCCCATGCTCAATAACACGCACAAGATCCGTTCGACCCGGGGCAACAATGGCCTTGACTTCAACGGGTGGCAAAGGCGTTGGCACCACCTGAAATTCATCTTTAACACCCAGATTATGCAAGTAGTAGCTCAAGCTTGAACGACCGCCAAGTATCGCGTCGATCTCACGTTTGGATACTGCTGTGGCCATAGATGAGCCTGAAGTGAAGGGCACGACAACAGCTTCTGCATTAAAGCTTTTGAGGCAGGGCTGACAGTTATAACCTTTGATGTAGCCAACCCGGAGTTTCGCAATTACCTCCTCAAAGCTGCTTATCTGACTGCTTTTTCTGACAAAGAGAACAGGAACAAACGAGTGAATCGGTACACTCTCCAGACCGTTCTTGCGCAACTGATCCTCCATGCCCGGTGGCAGGTAAGCCAGAACATCAACTTCAGACCCCTTAAGCTGGGCCTCAATTTTTTCCGGAGAAGACACCACAAACTGGATATCAACGTTGCTTTTTTCCGACCACAGTTCCCAGAGGTCATGAAACACACCGTCGGCCTCTCCCTCGCTGTTGGTAAACATCCAGGGCGCATCATCGGCAAAATAAGCAATTCTGATCGGCTTTTTATTATCCTCTGCATAAAGCCCCGTGCTGATGGGCAATATCAGGAAAAACAGCAGGAGTGATATCAAAGTCCGGGAAATCGTTCGGGAATAACGGCTCAGTGCGAAGGGCATAGTAATTCGGGATAAGTCAGGGAACCGGAAAGCGGGCTTATCTTACCCTGTATCCAGACAATCAACTATCAGAGAAAAGGTAAATTCGGTTATTTGCTAAAATAAGCGTGAGAATAACTATCAGGTAAATACCATGGCAACCGAACAATTTTCCACCGAACAACTTGATGCCAGTAAAAAAGCCATTGCCCGGGCTAAATCATTGATGGATTCAATGAAAATGCTGAAGAAAAAACTGCATCTCAGTGAAGGCTGCGGGCAACGCTTCCTGCAAAAGACCAATCCTGACCTCGCGCTGTTACAAAAAGCCGAACAGGAAATTAATCAATCCTACAGCGGCAAACCGGGGAATAGTCGGCCGACCAGCTCAAAAAATAAAACGGGGTTGTTAAACAATATTCTCCGCAGGGGACAGGCCTGAGTTTCCACCAATCCGGTTGACAGCACGGTGGATAGCGCCGACAGTAGCCTTATCTATCGGTTAATGACGACGTTTCCCTGTGCTGACCATATACCATTCCAATCATCTGGATGTGCTTAAAGACCTTCTGGTCGAGCTTTTTCGCCAAACCCCTCCGAGCAACCCCCTGGAAGATGAACAGATTCTGGTACAAAGCCCCGGAATGGCCCAGTGGCTCAGACTGGAACTGGCGAAAGGGCTGGGTATAGCTGCCGGTGTCAACTTTCCTCTGCCGGCCAGTTTCCTCTGGCAAATGTATACCCGCATCCTGCCGGACGTTCCACGCCGATCCGCGTTCAATAAGGACTCAATGACCTGGAAGCTGATGGATCTCCTTGACTCCCTGAAACACGACCCGGACTTCTATTCATTAACCCAATACCTGGCGAGTGATGATGACGACATTCGGAAGTTTCAGTTGTCTGGAAAAATTGCTGATATTTTTGACCAATATCTTGTCTATCGCCCTGACTGGATTCTGGACTGGGAACAGGGGAATGACACCAGCACAATCACCTCTGACCAGCCCTGGCAGCCCAAACTATGGCGTGCCCTGGTCTCAAGAACAGCTGAACTGGAACAATCCCACTGGCACAGGGCCAATATGCACCACCGCTTTCTTGAGGCTATGGCCGATAATGATTGCAGCTCACAGTTGCCACAGCGGTTGTTTGTCTTTGGTATTTCTGCCCTGCCACCGCATTTTGTCGAATCCATCGAGGCAATGTCCAGCCAGTGCGATGTGCATTTAATGGTCGCTAACCCCTGCCAGCACTACTGGGGAGATGAACGGGATCCAAAATATCTGCGCAAGCTGGCAGCCCGTAAACTGCTGGATCAAAAGAAGCAGCAGGATAAAGGCTGGTTCAGTAAAGAGGGATTGTCTCTGGACAACCTGGACGCCATTGGCAATCCGCTGCTGGGCTCAATGGGCAAGCTTGGCAGAGACTACTTCCACCAGCTCCACGGCCTGGATGCGTTTGATATTGATGTCTTTGTCAGCGATCACAAGGATACCCTGCTGGGCAATCTGCAAAAGGACATCTTCGAGCTGCACGACCGGACCGCCCAGGGCCAGAAAACGGCGATACCAAACGATCAGTCTCTGCAATTCCATAGCTGCCATAGCCCACTCAGAGAGGTGGAAATACTGTATGACCATCTGCTTGATATGTTTGAACAGAACCCGGAACTGACACCCAAAGACATTGTCATCATGCTACCGGACATCGACAGCTATACCCCGTGGATTCAAGCCATATTTGGCAGCATGGATGACCAGCGTCGTATCCCATGGGCCATTTCAGATGTCAGTGCAAAAAACGAGCACCCTGTCCTGTCAGCACTCCTTAAACTGCTGGAGCTGGACAAAAGCCGCTGCTCCGCCCCGGAGCTTATGGAGCTGTTGGAAGTGCCCGCCATTCAATACCGTTTCAACCTGACCACCGGTGACCTGGACATTCTGAGACAATGGACCCATGAGTCAGGTATACGCTGGGGTTTAACCCCTGCCCACCAAACCCGGTTTGACCTGCCAGAGCTGCAGGCTAACTCCTGGTCATTCGGGCTCAGAAGGATGCTGCTGGGCTATGCCATGCCGGAAAATACCGGCGTCTATGATGATATTTTGCCGATGGATGCGGTTCAGGGCATGTCTGCAGTGCTGGCAGGCTATCTGGCCAGTTTTATTGATAGCAGTGAGCAATTACTCAATGAACTGGATAACACACGAACCATTGAACAATGGATCCAGTTCACTCATCAGCTGCTGGATCGCTTTTTCCTTACCCGCTCGGAAGAGGACGAAGCAGCGCTCACACTGGTCAGGAATACCCTGTCTCACCTCTATGAACAGCTGCAGGAGGCAGGGTACCAGCAAACATTATCACGCAGAGTCTTTATCAGTTATCTGACCGAACGTTTGACTCAGGAGCGCAGCAGTCAGCGCTTCCTCGCTGGCCAGGTCAATTTCTGCACATTAATGCCCATGCGCTCCATCCCGTTCAGGGTTGTCTGCCTGCTGGGTATGAATGACGGTGCCTATCCCCGCAGTATTGCCCCCGCCGGATTTGACCTGATCGCCCGCCATGGCAGGCGTGGTGACCGCTCACGTCGGGTAGACGACCGTTACCTGTTCCTGGAGGCTCTGCTGTCTGCCCAGGATACCTTATACATCAGCTATGTTGGCCGACGGATACAGGATAACAGTGAGCGCATACCTTCCGTACTGGTCACCGAACTGCTCAACTACTGCGAACAGGGTTTTGACCTGAAATCAGAGCAGCTGGTTATCGAACACCCTCTGCAGCCGTTCAGCCACAGAAACTTCTTGAATCAGCCTGAGTCAGGCCAGCGAGGGCACACTTTTCACAGTTACATTAAAGAGTGGTTACCGGCAGCCAGTCGCACTGAAGAAAGGCCAGGCCAGTTTATTCAGACGCGCCTGCCGGATGAAGAGGGAGTTAACCTCAATGACGTTGAGCTTGCCGAGCTGTTGAGATTTTACAGCAACCCCAGTCGCTACTTTTTTAATCGCCGCCTGAAAGTCTATTTCTCCGTTCAGGCCCAAGCCCTGGAGGAGACCGAAACATTCGCCATGGAGCCGCTGGAGAATTACCAGCTGAAAGCCGGGATTCTTGACAGTCTGATTAACGAAGAAGCACCCGAACGCCTGGTCAGTCGGCTGCACTCTTCCGGCAAGCTGCCACACTCCGCTTTTGGCCAGATTCTGCTGGATGAGCAGATAAAAGACCTTACCCCAATGGCTGACAGATTAAGCCCACAGCTGGAAAATAGTGCTGAAGACCGGGAAGTGAACCAGCAGCTCCCCCACCTCGAACGTCAACACCCTCCGGTGCTTCTGACCGGCTGGCTGAACGGCTTCTCTGCGTCCGGTATGCTTCGCTACCGCCCCGCCAGTTTTAAAGGTAAAGATCTGATCAGGAGCTGGATTGAGCACCTGTGTCAGTGCACGACCGAAAATCCAACCGTGACCCGTATTCATGACCCGGAGAAGGAGCGCCTGTTGCCGGTCATCCCAAAACAGGAAGCAGAACAACACCTGTCCACACTGATCCATTACTTCCAGATTGGTCAGAACCTGCCGCTGCCCTGGTTCCCTGAAACGGCCTATAGCTGGTTGAAGGCCGATCCGGATGATAACCCGGACAAGGCAGAAAAAGCCGCCGAAAAAGCCTTTGCCGGGGATGACTTCCATGTGCGGGGGGAGTGCAGTGATGACTATATACAGCGGGTCTACCCAGAGCTGACGCCGGTATTTACTGAAATGACCAGCCTTACCAGAGAGATTATGGCTCCTGCGTTTGACTGTTTGCAGGAGGAACAGCCATGAGCCAGTCAACAGCCTTGAGCCAGTCAACAGCAACTGACCAGAACCACCTGGTTCCGGAAACACTGGACCCACACGCCCTGCCCCTGCACGGCGTCCGCCTGATCGAAGCCAGTGCCGGCACGGGCAAAACCTATACCATTGCCAATCTCTATCTTCGCATACTGCTGGGCCATGGCAGCGATAAAACACAACATGAAACCCCGTTAACCGTTGATCAGATACTGGTGGTTACCTTTACCGAAGCGGCCACCGGCGAATTGCGGGATCGTATCCGGGCCAGAATTCACCAGACACGGGATGACTTTATTGCGGGAAAATCCAGCGACCCGTTTATTCAGCAGCTGATTGAAGATATGGATCAGCCAGAACAGTGTCAGGCACTGCTGCTGGCCGCAGAACAGCAGATGGATGAGGCGGCGATTTTCACCATCCACGGCTTCTGTCAGCGCATGTTGAAACAGCATGCGTTTGAAAGTGGCACACTCTTCTCCAGTGAGCTGATTACCGATACCGAGCCCATGTTGCAGCTGAGTGCTGCGGACTACTGGCGCCGGCATTTCTATCCCCTGGAAAAACCGCTGGTGAAACTGATCCGCAACCTCTGGAAAACACCCAACGACCTGCTGAGTCATTTGCGCAGCTGGCTGCCCCTGTCAGATCTGAAACTGGCCGGAGACCAGGTGCCGGAATCCATGGAGGAGTTCAACAGGGTCTATCTGTCACCCGCCAGGGAGTTGAAGACACTCTGGCAAAACGATCAGGACACCATCGCAGACCTGTTGCGTAACTGTGGCCTGCGTAAAGACCGCAAACCGCTGAAACGTCTTGGCCAAATGAACAGTTTTCTTGCCTCTGACGATCTGATTCCCAATCTGGAAAAAGACAGTTGGGAGATCTACGGCACCGAAGTATTACAAAAGAGCCTGTTAAAAACCGGCAAACTGCCCGAGCACCCCATTTTTCGGAAAATTGATGAATTCCTGGATTTGCCACTCTCTCTCAAGGAGGCGCTTCAGGGCCTGATTACCCGGGATGCACTGCAACATATCAAACACCAGCTGACACAATTGAAAGCCAGCCGCTATCAACTCTCCTTTGATGACCTGCTGACCAACCTGGCCAGTGCGTTGTTTCCTGAAGGTAATCCTGAAGGCAATTGCGAAGAGAAGGCCGGTGACGGCGAGCTGCTGGCCCAGGCAATTCGCAGCCAGTATCGCATTGCCATGATTGATGAGTTTCAGGATACCGACCCTCTTCAGTATCGCATTTTCAACAAGATCTACATGGAAGGCGGTGACCCCGGCGTCGGCCTGTTTATGATCGGCGATCCCAAGCAGGCCATCTATGCCTTCCGTGGTGCCGATATCTTCACCTACATGCAGGCCAGGCAACAGGTACACAGCCATTACACGCTGGCGACCAACTGGCGTTCAAGCGATGCCATGGTGTCTGCGGTGAATACGGTATTCCAGCATTCACCGTCCCCCTTTATCTACAACGACAGCATCCCTTTTGAACCCGTTCACCCATCCCCGGGTGCTGCGCAGAAGCGCCTTTATCATAAGGGAGAAGCACTACCGGCAATGACCCTGTGGCTGCAGCAGCCCGTTGATGGACCCACCATCAATGCCGAGCGCTATCTGGATACCATGAGCCAGGCAACCGCCACCGAGATCAACCGCCTGCTCACCGCCGCAGACCAGGGCAACTGCCAGATTCACAACGGCGACCGGCAAACACCTCTACAACCCGGTGATATTGCCGTACTGGTTCGCAGTGGCCGCCATGGCCAGAAGATTCGTGAGGCCCTGGCCGCACAGAATATCGCCAGTATCTACCTGAGCAACCAGGACTCAGTATTTGCTGCTCGGGAAGCGTCTGACCTGGAAAAAGTCCTTCAGGCCTGCCTGCAACCCACCAGCGAACGGGTGTTGAAAGCGGCGCTGGCCACCACGCTTTTCCATCTTGATGCCCCGGCCCTGAATGCACTCAATGTGGATGAACAAGCCTGGGAACGCGCGGTGGAAGAGTTCACTCACTATGGCGAACTCTGGCAGAAAAAAGGCATCCTGCCCATGTTGCGCCAGCTTGTCTTCCAACGGAAAATCGCCGAACGACTGCTCTCATTCCAGGATGGGGAACGGCGTCTGACCGACCTGTTACACCTGGGCGAGCTGCTGGCGGCCGCCAGCCTGGAACAGCAGGGAGCATCCGCCCTGGCTCGCTGGTTTTCCGAACAGGTCATCAGACCCAATCAAAACGCCGATGATCAGCAGTTGCACCTGGAGAGCGAGCGGAACCTGGTCAAGATCATTACCATTCATAAATCCAAGGGGCTGGAATACAAGGTGGTCTTTATCCCCTTTCCATGCCATCTGCGTAAAGCGGATTCCCCCCTGTACCATGACCCGCAAACCAGTGAAACCTGGCTGGCATTAACCCCCTCGGAACAAGCCTCAGCCCTTTCCGAAAAAGAGCGTCTGGCGGAAGACCTGCGCCTGCTCTATGTTGCCCTGACCCGCTCGGTCTACTGCTGCTACCTGGGGATGGCTCCCTACAAATCGGGGAAAGCCGGTAAAGAGGGTAAAACTGATCTGCATCAGAGCGCGATTGGTTACTTGCTCAACCAGGGCTCAGAGATCATCAGTCAGGATCTGAATCTGTTGCTGGAGCAAGTGGCCGGGCAATGTGATCATCAACAGATCGTGATTTCTGCACCACCAGCCGACACTCTCCCACCCTATGCTTCAGTGAATACACAAGAAGCGTCGTTAAGCGCACGGAATTTCACAGGAAATATTGAAAGAAACTGGTGGACCACCAGCTACTCAGCACTCTCACGGCATGCATCACATCGCGCTGAGACACCGGCCGTTGCCAGTAATGAATCGCCAGGGTTTGATACTGATGCCATCAATGAACAACATACGGCCCCGGATAACCCGCAGTCTGAAGCCGCCCCTTTAAGCCTGTTTAACTTTCCTAAGGGGGCTCAACCGGGAACGTTTATGCACAGTCTGTTTGAAGAGCTGGATATGAACGCATTGCGCTTTGCAGACAGTGACGCCTATCTCGACAGCTTTCTGGTGGATAGCCACGCCCGGGCCGGTTATGGCGAAGAGTGGCTGCCCGCTACCAAAGGTATGTTGTTAACTTGCCTCAACGCGCCGCTGGATAAAGACAATCTTCGCCTTATAAATCTGCCAGATTCCGCTCGACGGGTTGAAATGGAGTTTTATCTGCCTATCGAACAGCTTAATCCCCAGAGCCTTAACCAGCTGATTGCTCAACACGATTCACTGAGCGCCAGGGCCGGAGAGCTGCAGTTCCACCGTATGAAAGGCATGCTGAAAGGCTTTATTGACCTGACCTTTGAATATCAGGGGCGCTGGTATGTGCTCGATTACAAATCAAACTGGCTGGGAAATAACATCAGTGATTATTCCAGGGAAGCCATGGAGAAAGCCATGATAGAGCATCGTTACGATCTGCAATACCAGCTGTACTCTCTGGCATTGCACCGACTGCTCAAACAACGTGTACCGGATTATGACTATGACCGGCATTTCGGTGGCGTTATCTATCTGTTTCTGCGCGGCGTGCAGATGAATGATCCTGAGCAACACGGCATATTCAGCCATAAGCCCTCATTTCAGCTTATTAATGGTCTGGATCGGCTTTTCCGTGGTGAAGATGGCAAAGATAATCAAAAAGAGGAGCTGATAAGATGTTAAATCAGCTGCAGATACTGGAACAACAGGGGATTATTCGAGCCCTGGATTACCAGTTCGCCAAACTGATCCACTCCTTGAATCCCGATCCATTGCTGACTCTGGCCGCCGCCAATGTCAGCTTTGAACTGGGCCAGGGCAATGTCTGCATGTCTCTGGCATCGGACTTCAGCCTTTTTGGTCTGGATGGGCAGGAATGTTCCGAACTGATGGATACCGTTGCCATTCCAAAAGACCAGTGGCTGACCCGCCTCAAACGGACTCAGGTTGTGGGTGAAGGCAGTGAACCAACACCCCTGGTTCTGGATGATGGGCGTCTGTACCTTTATCGGTACTGGCAATACGAACGCAGTGTCGCCGGTTTTCTCAACAGCAGAAGCACCGAAACACTGGATACCGATGAAGCCCGGTCGATTTTGCAGAGACTCTTTCACAGGGATTACCACTTTGTCCTGCAACAGTGTCAAGGGAAGTCCGAAGCCGCTCAGAAAGCTGAACTCATCAAGTGGCTGGATATTGAGTCCGTTGATACGCTTGACTGGCAAGCCATTCTAAACTCGGTTAACCACGGCGCTGATACCGACACCCTTGATTCATTGATTCCCGAGTCGGCGTGCCTGAACTGGCAGAAAATTGCTGCGGCACTGGCCGCCAGTCGCTCATTTTCCGTGATCAGTGGTGGCCCTGGAACCGGCAAAACCACAACCGTTACCCGACTGCTTGCCCTGCTTACAGAGCTGGGCCTGAAACGCCAATCCCCTCCGGACATCAAACTGGTTGCCCCAACGGGTAAGGCAGCAGCCCGTTTAACCGAGTCCATTGGCGGCGCACTGGCAAAAATAAACTGCAGTGACACGGTAAGAGAAAAAATCCCGACTCAAGCCGGAACACTGCACCGTTTACTGGGCGTCATTCCCGGAAAAACCGGTTTCATCCACAATAGAAACAATCGGTTGCACCTGGATATTCTGGTAGTGGATGAAGCCTCCATGATCGACTTGCCACTGATGAGCCACCTGCTGGAAGCATTGCCAGATCATGCCCGGTTAATTCTGTTAGGTGACCGTGATCAGCTTTCGTCAGTGGAAGCTGGCAGTGTCCTCGGTGATATCTGTGCAGCCGCCAGCTTTGGTTACTCAAATGAACAACGCAATCTGTTGGAAAGGTTAACCGGACATGATCTTGCTAAAATGGAGCCTGCACAAACCAGGACAAATCTTGCCGTTTCCGACAGCCTTTGCCTGCTGCGCAAAAGCTACCGCTTTGATGCCCATTCCGGTATAGGGAGTCTGGCCAAAGCCGTGAACAACAATGATCTGCGATCTCTGCAGTCGGTATTTACCTCAGGCTTTGACGATATTGAGCGCTTTTCCATCGCCGGGGACTCTGATTATCAGCAATTGATACAGCAGTCCGTTGATTCCTACCGACACTACCTGGAACTCATTCAACAGACATCAGCCCCTCACCATATTCTTGATGCCTTTAACCGGTTTCAGGTGTTATGTGCCTTGCGGGAAGGCCCCTACGGTATTTCAGGGCTGAACGAAGCAATACAAAAAGCCCTGCAAGAAAAAGGCCTGATCGACGTGACTGGACAATGGTATGAAGGCCGCCCTGTTTTGATCACCCGCAATGATCACGGGCTTGGCCTGTACAATGGTGATATCGGGATTACCATCAGAGGCCCTGATGGCCAGCTCCGGATCGCTTTTCAGTTGCCCGATAAACAGGTCCGGCAGTTTCTACCCAGCCGACTTCCTGAGCATGAAACCGTGTTCGCCATGACCATTCACAAAAGCCAGGGTTC
Source organism: Endozoicomonas sp. ALB115 (assembly GCF_049310245.1). Taxonomy (NCBI): domain Bacteria; kingdom Pseudomonadati; phylum Pseudomonadota; class Gammaproteobacteria; order Oceanospirillales; family Endozoicomonadaceae; genus Endozoicomonas; species Endozoicomonas sp. ALB115. The sequence continues at coordinate 105,789 of NZ_JBLYZG010000013.1, forward strand.
TGAGTTTGCGGATGTTGTCATGGTGTTACCGGATAAAGACAGCCCGATCATCACCCGTGAGCTTGTCTATACGGGGATTACCCGGGCCAAATCCAGACTTACGCTCTTCGCCGAAATGGATATCCTGATCAAAGCTGCAAAGTCGCCCACCAAGAGGCAGTCGGGCCTTTATCAGCGGCTGGTTCAATAACAACCAAAACCACAGAGATCACAAAACCCGAAAAGCAAGAGACAAGCTTTTCACAATGTGCTTCATGATCTCTGCGGCTCCATCAAGCCACACTACTTTCAGGCTCCTGCTTACCATCCTCATTGCCATCATCACCGTTAAGGCCAAGCCTCTGGCACAGCCTTGAAAATATAATGGCGAAAGCCCCATTTCCGCTAACATTCATGGCGGTACCAAAGGGATCAAATATCATATAGACGGCGGTAATTAACCCCAGCATCTCATCTGAAAAGCCCATCAAACTCTGCAAGATTGGCCCTACCACAAGAATGACCCCACCGGGCACAGCCGCTACCGAAAATTTGGCCAAAGCGTAATAAAAGCCAAAGATGGCAAAACCCGCCAGATCAGGCAGTGGCATATTGAAAGTATTCAGTGTCACCAGCGCCAGAATGGTCAAACCTATTGCACTGCCAATGGTATGAATATTGACTGTGGCAGGTACGATGGTTCTTGCCATGATGGGATTACCGATATTTCTTTCAGTACTGTCGATTAACACAGGCATCGTGGCGGCGCTGGAGACCGTGCTTAAACCCGTTAACCACGCAGGAAATACGTTGCCCACGTAGGTAATAAAAGCCCGAAATGAACACTTTGCAGCCACAAAAAAGTAGATAAAGAGGTAAGCCAGCTGCGAAACAATAACCAGCAGCAAAATCCTGCCATAAGCCGAGATAGCCTGGCTCAAAATTCCATCAGCATGGAGTTTGTAAGCAAATCCGAGGATAAAAAAAGGCAGTATCGGGATAAAGAAATGTTTCAGGAACCCGCTGGAAACATCACCGGCTCTGAAACAAAGTGCCCTTAGCGGCTGCATATCCAGCAGATTCACCAGCAGGCCTGCAATGAATCCCACAATCAAGGCATTCATATTTGTGAATAGAGGGGGTAATTCAAACACCCACATGGTCGCCAGACCACTGCCATCAAGAGCATCAAGGGTGATAGGCATGGATATCAGCGGCACCATGACACTGCCAATGGTATACCCGGTGAAAATGGCCGTGATATTGGAAGCAAATACCATCATGATCAACAACAGGGCAAACAGCAGAGCATTCTTACCCATTCTGGCGAGACAGGAGACCACAAAGCTGAACACAATAAATGGCAGGACAAAAACCAACAGTGACTTAATGGTCAGGCTCAGGGTGAAAAAAAATGACTTAACGTCATAGCTCATCCAGGGATCTGTCAGAAAAGGGATCAACAACACCAACAGAAGTGTGGTCGGCAGTTTAATGTTGGCAAGATGCTCAATAATTTTCACGAATCTCCTCTTTCCCGGTAATAAAACTGACTGTGATGAAAACATAGACTTTTTTTCTGCATCGTCAAAATGTGACCGCTCTCTCAGCCTGAAAACTCACAATTTCGAACATATGTTCCAAGAAAAAATTGTCCCAGCTCATTATTTTTCGCTTTTCCGAGGGGACTGTAAGGATTCGCTGTCATTTTCTGACACAGATCAAAAAATATACTTGCCAAATCATTAGGATATGCGCGTTCGATAGCGCATTGATTAAATTAATAACCCCTCGGAGTTCATTCATGGAGCAGAAGATCACGTTACCTTCTATGGGACAGGTGTCCCTGGTATTAGGTACCTTTCTGGTTCTCGCTTTTGCGTTTACCGCCAAACTGAACCTTCCTATTCAATTGGCGCTCTGCATCGGCTGGTTCCTGGCCATGGGACTGGGTGTCAAACTGGGCCACCAGTACAAAGATCTTGAAGCGGCTGCCGCAGAAGGTATCTTCAAAGGCACCGGTGCGATCCTGATTCTGATTGCCGTAGGCGCACTGGTGGGCACCTGGATTGCCGGAGGTATTGTTCCATCGATCATTTACTACGGCCTGAAAACTATCCATCCTTCCATCTTCCTGCTGGCCACCATGGTGATCTGTTCCATGACCGCCCTGGCAACCGGTACCTCATGGGGTGCAGCCGGTACTGCGGGTATCGCCATGATGGGAATTGGTCAGGGTCTCGGCGTTCCTGCCCCGGTTACTGCCGGTGCCATCCTGTCCGGTGTTTACTTCGGTGATAAACTCTCTCCCCTGTCGGACAGTGTTATCCTGGCTTCCTCAATGTCCGAGGTTGAAATTGTTGACCACATCAAGGGCATGCTGCCCATCAGCCTGACTGCTTATGTCCTGACGGCCATCGCTTTCACCGTGTACGGTTTCCAGTTTGGCGGCAGTGCTGATATGGCCCAGGTGCAGGAAGTTATGAACCTGATGGATGAGAACTTCAGCATCTCTTTCATGGCTTTTGTTCCGGTAGTTATCATTCTTTTCCTGCTGGCCAAAAAGTTCCCGTCCTACCCGGTTATCATGCTGGGTGCTGGCCTGGGTGTGGTCTGGGCAGTTCTGTTCCAGGACCGCACGCCCATCGACGCTGTGAACGCCCTGTGGGCACCGTTGACGGTTGATTCCGGCAACGCTTTTCTGGACAACATCCTGAACCGGGGCGGTATGGTGAACATGCTGGGTTCCGTTGCGGTTGTTATCTTCGGCCTGGGCTTTGGTGGCCTGCTGGATAAGGTGGGCATCCTGGAAACCATCGCCCGCACCTTTGAAAACCGTATCACCAATGAAGGCAACCTGACTGCCTACACTGTGGCTACTGCATTCCTGGCCAACGTATTCGGTTCTGCCATGTACGTATCACTGATCCTGACCCCCAAGATCATGTCCGGAAACTACGACCGTATGGGTGTTGACCGTCGTATGCTCTCCCGCAGCTCGGAATTTGGCGGTACTCTGACTTCAGGTATGGTGCCATGGTCTGACAACGGTATCTTCATGGCGGGCCTGCTGGGAGTATCTACTTTCGCCTACGTGCCTTACATGTGGATGAGCTTCATCAGTATCGGCCTGGTTGTTGCCTTTGCTTACCTGGGTAAATTCCGCCCGGTGGATAACAAGTATGTGAAACAAGTGGAAGATCATTCAGTCCACGGCCAGATGGCTACCGCCTGATTACTCTCTTTATCATTCATTCCCAGTGCCGCCCGGGTTGCTATCAACAGGGCGGCGTTTTTTTTCAGCCTCTGCCCCACCTGACCGTGCATTGCAGTGATAGACTTGATCAAAGCCCATCACCCAATGACAATCGCCGTTTATACTGTGAGGCTGATCTTAATCAGGAACATTCATGAGCAAGAAAATCTACGTTGCCTACACCGGTGGAACCATTGGTATGCGCCATTCAGATTCCGGCTATGCGCCCGGGGATAACCTGATGGGGCTGCTGGAAGAGAAACTTTCTCCTGATGTGATGGCCAGCCTGCCAGCATTCGAACTGTTTGAATACCCTCAGCTGATCGATTCCAGCAATATTCGCCCGGGTAACTGGCAGCAAATCGCCGCTGATATCGCCAGCCGCTATGAGCAGTTTGATGGTTTTGTCGTTCTGCACGGTACCGATACCATGGCTTATTCCTGCAGCATGATCTCTTTTATGCTGCAAAACCTGCAGAAGCCGGTCATCTTTACCGGCTCCCAGATTCCTCTGTGTGAAGCCCGCACCGATGGTCTGGAAAATCTGGTTGGTGCCCTGACCGTGGCGACTGATGACCGAATCAAAGAGGTTTGCCTGTATTTCAACGGCCGCCTGTTGCGCGGCAACCGTGCCCGTAAACTGAACGCCTACCTCTTTGATGCCTTTGACAGCCCCAACTACCCTTGGCTTGGCCGGGCAGATATCCATGTAGAACTCAATGAAACGCTCCTGTGGCGGCCAAAGGAAGCTGAAAAGTTTCAGCTTGATTGCGACGGTGAAACCCATGTTGGCATTCTGCAGCTGTTCCCTGGCATTACTGCCAGGTGGATGGAGTCAGCGCTGAATCAACCCATGGATGCCTTTATTCTGCGCACTTATGGTACAGGCAATGGCCCTGATGCTGACCACGCCCTGCTGGACACCTTTGCCAGGGCAACCGCTTCAGGAAAATTGATTGTTAACCTGACCCAGTGTCACCGGGGCACAGTTCATCAGGGTAGCTATGCAGCAGGCTCAGCACTGGCCAAAGCAGGTATTGTGGGAGGCCTGGATACCACTACCGAAGCCATGTTCTGTAAACTTCATCACCTTTACTCTCTGGGTCTCGGCACCGACGCGGTTAAAGCCATGCTCAGTGTCAGTCTGGCTGGTGAAGTCTCTATCTGATTGCCATTTCTTCTTGTGATAAGGGTGTCCAGACCACCCTTATTCTTTCCTGCCTTTTCAGCTATCTCCTTCTCCTCAAAAATATCAGTGAACTCTTGCCAAAAAATTCTGTCTACATGGACATTAAATTCAGAATTGCGATGAGGAAACAGGATAATGCTGACAGCACCTACTCCACAAACTATCAGCAGACAAATGACCGAGCCAAAAGTCTGTGTCTATGGAGGTTTCCAATGCGGAGCTGCTGCGGGCTTAGGTTCCGGTATTTTCACAGGGGTCAAAGTCACATCCTGTACTTGCACAAACTTTCTCAAAGACTGTTGCTGCTGTCTCGGAAATATAGATCAGGCAGACCGCTGTCTTAAATTAGGTCTAATGACGGGCAAAGTATGCGCTACCTTTGGCATATGCTCGGGAATGACAGTCGCCGGGGGTCTGGTTGGGGTATTGACTATGGGCTCTTTGGGGTATGCGTGTGCAAATAAGGAACAGCGATCTCGCTACTGTGCCAGTGCTAGCGGCCTTCCCAGTGCATGCTCCACGCTAGCCAAATTTCTGTGTTGTTATCTAGGCCCTTTCTCTGACAGTCGCTGTAGTCATCCGGAACAGCAGGAGCAATCAGCACCGGGTAAGGATTCTGCTGTGATTGATGTTGAGCCCCTGCTGCACGATACCCATTTGCCTGCACCTGCGGGCTCAATGGCTCCGCCACCCTACAACACCCTGAACTATCCCCCCAATCATGCCCCCCCCAATTATGAAGAAACCATTAACTCGCTGGCCGATGGTGTCCAATCCAATAACCCTGACTGACAGCGCTTACATTGCCTGTTGTTTTTAAAACCGTTAAACGGAGTAAATCGCAAAATGCTTAATGCACCCATACCACAAACCATCACCAGATCTATCACCAACCCGAAAGCCAACTGTCATAATTGCACAGGCTGCGGGGCCACTGCTGGCCTTGTCGCTGGTAGTTTCCTGGGGACCAAAGTCACCGATTGTAGCGGTGCACAATGCATGCACTGCCTGCTACGTGGAAATACAATTGATTGCCAAAAATGTATTACAGCAACAGGCTTCTGTTCTCTAACCACTGTGGCAATAACAATTGTCACTGGGTTGGCTTTCGGTGGTGTAGGATATTTGTGCGCGAAACATCTGCAGGGATCATCATGTCTTGCTAATAATGACTCCGAGGAAGACAATTTGCCACCTGATCAGGACGATACACCTGCCAGAGACATTACCGGCACAACAGACCAGGAAACAACACAACCGGTAACAACAGCCCCGGTTACGGCCACTGGAATGATTGACAAGAAGTCCCTGCCTGACAAGGCTGGTTGTGCATCTTCGGACTCAATGGATCCCCTTAACGTTCCACCATCCTACAAAGACCTGTTCCCGGATCCCCCCAATTATGAAGAAGCCATGAAATTACTGCGAGACAGTGCCCGCGAATGACACCGCCCATATCGCATCAAAAAACTGTTTAAGGTTATAATCCCCACCGGTATTACCGGGAATGATCATAACAATGAATATGGGGAACACCTTGAAACCGGTCAAAGTAGGTATCTGTGGACTTGGTACTGTTGGTGGTGGCACCTTCAATGTACTTCAGCGTAACGCCAGAATTATTACTGCCCGGGTCGGCCGTCCTGTGATTATTGAGCAGGTTGGTGCCCGCCGGGATAATTCTGACTGCGACACCGGGGACATCAACGTCACCCGGGATATTTTTGCAGTGGCTCACAACCCTGAGATTGATATTCTGGTAGAAACCATTGGTGGCTATGATGTCGCCAAAGAGCTGATTCTGACGGCAATCGACCAGGGAAAACATGTGGTCACTGCCAATAAGGCCCTGATTGCCGAACATGGTAACGAGATCTTTCAGGCTGCCCGTGATAAAAATGTCATTGTCGCCTATGAGGCAGCGGTTGCCGGTGGCATTCCCATCATCAAGTGTCTGAGGGAAGGGCTGTCGGCAAACAGCATCAGCTGGCTGGCGGGTATTATTAACGGTACCGGCAACTATATCCTGACGGAAATGGGTGACCATAACCGTCCGTTTGCCGATGTTCTGAAAGAAGCACAGGCACTGGGCTACGCTGAAGCAGACCCAACCTTTGATGTCGAAGGTATTGATGCCTGTCACAAGCTGACTATTATGGCGTCCATCGCTTTTGGTATTCCTCTGCAATTCACCAAAGCCTATACCGAAGGCATCAGCAAAATCACGCCCAGTGACATTCAGTATGCCGCTTCCCTTGGCTTTAGAATCAAACACCTTGGTGTTGCCCGCAAGGCAGCCAATGGCATTGAACTGCGGGTTCACCCGACCCTGATTCCTTCTGATCGTCCACTGGCCAACATCAATGGTGTGATGAACTCGGTTGTGATTCAGGGAGATGGGATTGGCCAGACCATGTACAGTGGCCCCGGGGCTGGTGCTGAGCCCACGGCATCTTCCGTAATCGCCGATATCGTCGATATTGCCAGAACCATTGACGCTCCAGACGCTGCTGTTCATGCCCTGGGTTTCTCAGCGGAAAGTCTGAGCGATACCCTGCAGGTACTGCCGATTACCGAGACAGTGTGCAGTTTTTATCTGCGCATCCATGCCGACGATCACCCCGGAGTAATGAATGCCGTTACCCGGGTGCTGAGCAACCACGGCATTAATATCGATGCCATTACCCAGAAAGTCACTCGTGAAGATGATGGTTGTGCGGATATCGTTATCCTTACCCACCGTACTCTTGAAGGCACCATGGACAAAGCTATCTCTGAACTCGAGGCGTTGGAGGATATTAAATCCCCCATCACCCGAATTCGTGTTGAAACCATGGCCTGAAGCTATTTGCCCACCCGCTTACTCTTTGCTGGGTAAGCGGTGCTGTCAGAGTAATAAACAGATATACGGAATTCCCAGTGAAATACATCAGTACCCGAGGACAGGGACACACCAAAGATTTTCAGGATGTTCTGCTGGCCGGGCTGGCGGATGATGGTGGTCTTTACGTACCAGAAACCCTGCCACAGTTCAGCGCTGAGACCATTCGGTCACTGAAGGGACTCCCCTACCATCAGCTTGCCTTTGAAATCATCCAGCCTTTTGTCGGCGGAACCATCCCGGATGATAAACTCAGGCAGATGATTGATGACAGTTACGCCGGGTTCAGCCATCAGGCTGTCGCACCACTTCAGCAACTGGGTGCCAATCAGTGGGTTATGGAACTTTTCCACGGCCCAACCCTGGCCTTCAAAGACTTTGCACTGCAACTGCTTGGTCGCCTTCTGGACCACACACTGACAGATCGTAATGAAAAGGCCATAGTACTGGGTGCAACGTCTGGTGATACCGGATCGGCAGCCATCGAAGGCTGTCGCCATAGCGATCATCTGGATATATTTATTCTTCATCCTTATCAACGGGTATCAGAAGTTCAGCGTCGCCAGATGACGACGGTTCTGGACAGCAATGTTCACAACATTGCCATACAGGGCAATTTTGATGACTGCCAGGATATGGTGAAAAGATGTTTCGCCGACCAGTCGTTCCTGCCGGAGAACACCCGGCTCGTTGCCGTTAACTCCATCAACTGGGCCAGAATCATGGCCCAGATTGTCTATTATTTTCACGCGGCCCTGGCCCTTGGTGCGCCGGATCAGCCTGTCAGCTTTGCAGTGCCTACCGGCAACTTTGGCGATATCTTTGCAGGCTATATCGCCCGGGGAATGGGCCTGCCCATAGAGAAACTGATTGTTGCCACCAATCACAATGACATTCTCCACCGTTTCTTCCAGAACAATGACTACCGCAAGGAAGCACTGCAGCAGACACTGTCGCCCAGTATGGACATCATGGTTTCCAGTAACTTTGAACGCCTGCTGTTTGATATGCATAACCGTAATGGCGACACCCTGGCGGAATTGATGTCTGGTTTCAGGGAAACAGGAAATATCCGTGTTGATAATGATGTGTGGCAGGCCATCAGAGCACTGTTTGATAGCAGCCGTTCTGATGATCAGCAGGTCTGCGATACGATCAGTGCCCTGTATAATAACACCGGGTATCTTGCGGACCCCCATACAGCAACCGGTATCCGGGCAACGGAAGAAGTTGGGTTGGCCAGAGAAACGCCAGTGGTAACCCTGGCAACCGCCCACCCGGTGAAATTCCCTGAGGCGATCGTCAAAGCGGGCCTGGATGCACCCGCACTGCCAGCTTATATGGCTGATTTGTTTGAGCGGGAGGAGCGTTACGATATTCTTGACAACGAACTTTCATCTCTCAAGTCTTTCATCCAAAGCACCTGACGTTCAAAACCATCACACCTGCAAAGTGCATGCTGGTGTCGCCTTCAAGCAGTTGTGATTCTGCCGATCCAGAACAGGGAGTGTTCTGGAAACTGTCACCAATGAAACCCGATTTGGCTATAAGCGATGGCATAAACGTCTGGCTCCAACCATCCTTGGTCGACGGGCCATAATTCACGCTCATAAGGCCACGGGAAAAAATACATTGTATGGCCGTCATAGTCGGTCACATGTGCATTATATGGCTGAACTGAGACGGAAGATAAACGCGTTAAAGTAATCCATTACGGTACTTTGCAGGCTCTCTATTTATCGCCCCCGCTAAACGGAAACTGTGTTACCCTGACACTTCCTTTCGCTTCATCGCCTGTTGTTTCATTTATGCCTGTGAATATAATCCGCCGCACCTACGACCTTTCAACCTGTTGCTTCACGCCCGAGATGGATCCTCTGCTGGCCAGAATATACAGTGCCCGGGGCGTTAAAACTCAGGATGAACTGCCACGTCAGCTGCAACAGTTAAGCGACTACCGGCAACTCAGGGATATCGATAAAGCCGCTGACATTCTGGCTGAGGCTATTATCAACCAGCAGCGCATGCTCATTGTTGGCGACTTCGACTGTGATGGTGCCACCAGCAGTGCTCTCGCGGTTCTGGCGTTGAGAAGCATGGGTGGCCATGCTGATTTTCTGGTGCCCAACCGCTTTGACTATGGTTATGGCCTGACCCCTGAAATTGTTGAAGCCGCCCTGCCCTTTCAACCGGATGTATTAATCACCGTTGATAATGGCATCTCCAGCCTTACCGGTGTCCTGGCAGCAAAAAACAAAGGTATGAAAGTGGTGGTTACCGACCACCATCTGGCTGGTCGCGAACTGCCCGAAGCCGATGCGATTGTTAACCCTAATCAGCCAGACTGTCCGTTTCCCGGCAAAAATACCGCCGGGGTAGGCGTTATTTTCTACCTGATGTGTGCCTTGCGAACTCTGTTGCGGTCACGGGAGTATTTTCAGGGGAGCACAGAGCCCAATCTGGCCGAACTTCTCGACCTTGTTGCCCTCGGCACAGTGGCTGATGTGGTCAAGCTGGACAGCAATAACCGCATACTGGTTTTCCAGGGACTTGCCCGTATCCGCTCCGGCCGCTGCCGACCGGGTATTACAGCGCTGATTGAGGTATCCGGTAGAAATGCTGAAAAACTGGTCGCGTCTGACCTGGGCTTTGCCCTGGGTCCAAGACTTAATGCGGCTGGACGTCTGGATGATATGTCGATTGGTATCGAACTGCTCCTTTGCGACGATATAAACCGGGCAAGGGAGTTGGCCGTTGAGCTGGATGGTCTTAACCGTGACCGAAAAGCCATTGAGGGCAGCATGCACAGCCAGGCCATGGCAGAGTTGGAGAAAATCCGCTTTAACCAGCAAACAGACCTGCCATGGGGCGTCAGCTTGTTTCAGGAAAGCTGGCACCAGGGCGTGGTTGGCATTCTGGCGTCCCGGGTAAAAGAGAAACTGAACCGTCCGGTGATTGCTTTTGCTGAAGCCGATAATCCTGTGGGAGAGCCAGAACTGAAAGGCTCTGCCAGGTCGATTCAGGGACTGCACATGCGTGATGCACTGGACAGTATTGCCAGGGATAACCCCGGACTTATTATTAAATTTGGTGGTCACGCCATGGCCGCGGGGCTGTCCATACCAAAAGCAAAATTCAACGAATTTCAAACGGCTTTTGACCTTGAGGTCAGAAAACAACTGACCGCTGAAGACCTTCAGGCAGAAATGCACACTGACGGTGAACTGATGCCCGGTCAGGTAACCATGGCAACCGCCTATACCCTTCGCGAGGGCGGGCCATGGGGACAAAGTTTTCCTGAGCCCTGCTTTGATGGTCAATTCCAAATCATTCAGCAGAAACTGGTGGGAGAGAAGCACCTCAAAATGGTACTCAAGATACCCGGCAGCGAACTCTGGCTGGATGCCATTGCCTTTAATATTGACAAAAGAGTGTGGCCTGATCCCAATATTCGTCAGATCAAGGCTGTCTATAAACTCGATATCAATGAATTCCGTGGTCAGCACAACTTACAACTGATGGTTGAACATTTTGAACCAGCATGAAATAGACCCATCATGATTAGCAAGCTGACAAACGTCGCTCCTTAGACCAAACTGAGCTATCAGAATCTATTCCTTATTAAGAAGAACAATGAGGTCGTTGATGACAGCTTCCAGGTGGCTACTCACGCTGATGATAATCACCTCCCTTTGCCTGCTGATTCCGGGAGTGACTCAACCCATGATGACCATCAAGGCCGATCTTGATCGTCAGGCAATGCTGAATGAGGCAAGGCATATCGTTCAGCAGCAGAACCTTCATCCTGCCATGGCGGGTCTGGCTACCCAGTTCCTTGATCGTCTGGAAGTTAAAGGGACATCCACTGTTTATGAAAAGAAGCGTTCCATTCTTGGTACCGCTGAAGACCTCTGGAGCAGTGGCTATTATTTTGTGGCAGTACTGATTGTCACCTTCAGCCTGGTGATACCGGTGATAAAACTGGGCTTCCTGTTGCTGGCTAATTTTGTCAGGGAAAACCAAATACTGCTCAGGCTGAACAGTTTACTGGGCAAATGGTCCATGGCTGATGTGTTTGCTATTGGTGTACTTATCGCCTTTCTGGCGGCCAATGCCACTGCGGCTGGACATGACGAATCCAGGCAGATTGTGCAATTTGATGCAGCATTGCACTCTGGCTTTTATTGGTTCGTGGCTTATTGTCTGGTCAGCAATATGATGGGACAGCTGGCAGAAAAAAAACGGGAGCCTAAGCCAGCCCCATAATTTTCTTTTCAAAAAGCTCCAGCTGCTCAAGCGCTCTTTCTTCACGGAGATCCACAAGCCTGACCCCTAAGCCAAGAAGCCTGACCGGACGACCTCCCCGTTCCCAGGCTCTTACCAGCAACTGAGTAAAATGCTCCTTAACACTTTCACCGGTTGTCGGCAGACTCTCCTCAAGGGTGGTCTGGGTAAAATCAGCAAACTTTACCTTAACAAAGTGCTTATGCACCTCGTATTCCTTTTCAATACGCTGGTAGCGTTCCTGAAGTTCTTCAAGCAACGGGATAACCTGTGCAGTAATATCCGCAAGCCCCGCCAGGTCTTTATCATAAGTATGCTCAACAGAAAGGGACTTCCTGCGCCGACTGGTCTGCACCTCACGATCATCCCGCCCCCGGGAAAGCTCCCACAACCGTTCACCAAAACTGCCAAACCAGCGACTTAACTCAAGAATGGAGTACTGGCGTAATTGCCCGCAGGTATTGATGCCTTTTTTATGCAGTTTCCCGGCGGTAACCCGACCTACCCCATGAATTTTTTTCACAGGCAGATCGAAAATAAAATCATCCGCCTGTTCCGGAGTGATCACAAAAAGGCCATTGGGTTTATTCCAGTCACTGGCAATCTTCGCCAGAAACTTATTGGTGGCAACGCCGGCAGAGACGGTGACATGCAATTGTTGAAAAATTTTCTGCCGGATTTCCTCGGCAATCAAGGTGGCACTGCCTCGGCAAAGATGAGTTCCGGTGACATCGAGATAGGCCTCATCCAGGGACAAAGGTTCAATTAAATCAGTATATTGGCGAAAAATGGCATGAGCTTCAGAAGACGCGGCACGATAAACAGAAAAGCGGGGAGGAATGATCTTCAGCTCCGGGCAGAGCCGCATCGCCTGGGCTGAAGACATGGCTGAATGCACACCAAATCGACGCGCCTCATAGTTACAAGTGGCAATCACCCCTCTACGATCCGGAGCCCCCCCGACAGCAACCGCCTTTCCTGACAACCTCGGATTATCACGTATTTCAATACTGGCAAAGAAGGCGTCAAAATCGATATGTATGATTTTTCTCTGGACCACCTTTTGCTCAAGAATGGCATTACTTTCCATCATGTTCCAATTAGCTCCGGGATAAGCACTGTATATACATACAGAATGCTTTTGGCAAGCAATTCCTTGCCTGTTAACCAGTCGTTAAGGCTGCATACATTCATTTTCTGTTATGAAGCTGTGCTCAAAGCGATCGCTCTTTTGATAGCTTTCAACACCGCTTCCTGTAAACGGGATAGCAAGGCACCCTCTGAACTATGCAAATCACAATTTTCAATACACCCATTGTCAGCCAGACCCTTTCTATATTCGCAAAACTGTTTCTCAAAGTGATGGGCTGGAGGATTCAGGGCAGAGCCCCACGCCTGGCCAGGTACGTGCTTGTTGGTGCTCCCCATACCAGTAACTGGGACTTTGTCTATGGCATGGCGATTGGCCTTGCTACCGGTGTACAGTGTTACTGGGTGGGCAAACACACCCTGTTCTGGGGGCCGTTCAACTGGGTTATGCGCTGGATGGGAGGGATTCCACTGGATCGGAATGGCAGATGCAGAAGAGGCAGCCTGGTAGAACAGGCGGTCTGTACTTTCAAGCAACACAGAAAGCTGGGCCTGGTGATATGCCCTGAAGGTACCCGGGCACTCGGCGAGCGGTGGCACACAGGCTTCTACCATATGGCAAAAAATGCCGGCATCCCCATTGTACTTGCCTTTCTTGATTTCAAGGACAGAACCGGAGGATTTGGTCCTGTTATCGAGCCAGGGGAGGACATCGAAAAAGACCTTTCGGAAATACAGGCATTTTACTCAGACATTTATGGCAAACATCCGGAATGCTTTAGTCCGGTATCACCAAAATGCACAAAGCAAAGCCTTCATGGGCCATACCAGGCACCGACTTCATAATGCCTGTGATTAATTTTCGCCCTGCTGAGAATGGGTGTAGTGCTTTGCAACAGGCGTTATTGAGCGCCTGTAAAGCAGTCGGGGAAATGAATGCCCTTTATCATCAGCCAACCAGATCAGCCAATTCCTTGATAGAAACCTGCTCGGCAACCACTTTAGCTGCAATTCGATCATGAAGAGCTAAAGGGGTTCTTTTAATGCCCGCAGCCCAATCATCAAATTTTTGCCATAAATAGTGTTGTGCACTGAGCTTGACTGAAAAATTTCCCGGACCATCGATGAAATGCTCGACATTATTGGATTTATTATGTTTAAAGTCATTGTAAATCAGTGGGGACAATAAAGTGCCTGCTGCCAGACCGCCGAGGATGATATTCACAGGTTCCACAACCGCAACCATAAGCCCGAAACCCACAACATATCGACAGGCAAGGTCGGTAACCCGGTTATAGATAAAATTACTCAGTATGTTTGCTGGAGTAATCGTATATTCCAGGAACGACTTGGTGTTTTCTCTCCCCGAAAGATGATCCACAGCCTTCATAAAGGGCGCATAAACACAAAAGCCGAAAACCCCACCCACCAAGGCAGATGGGAGCGCAAAGACAGTATGGCCAAAAATGCTACCAACCAGTTGTCCGAGCTGGGAAACTGCCGCAAGGGAAGAAACCGCAACCGTCTTGACTGTATTCCATCCAGGACTCTTTTCCCGGTCCTCTTTTAATTCAGCCAGGCTTTGAGCCTTTGATTCATAATCTTCAAAATATTCCTTAGTGTATTTACCCTGATCAACAGCAACTGGAACTGAAGAAAAATTGACCGAACCAACCATTTAGTGCCCTTATTTCAGTAGATATCCACTAATTATGACCGCCCCAACAGAGAATAGTTCCATCATATGAAATCGATTTACTTATACTTTAATAAACCTCTGAGTCTTTGAAGGGTTCACAGAGGTTATTTAATTGACCGATCAAACAGATAATGGCAACCTCAAAAAATGGACTACACAATAATAATTGCCGATGACCACCCCTTATTCCGGACTGCTCTCAAGTCCTCTGTTGGTCACGCACTCAAGGAACCTGTGATCCACGAAGCTGGTTCAATCGCTGAACTGCAAATGCTTCTGGACAACAATGCCTCACCGGATCTCATCTTGCTGGATCTGCACATGCCGGGAGCGCACGGGCTGTCCGGGTTGATATTTCTCAGAGGGCAATATCCGGATGTTCCTGTTGTCATTGTTTCAGCTTCTGATGACCAGCAGATCATACAGAAAACCAAAAACCATGGAGCCAGTGGCTTCATTCCAAAGTCTACGCCGCTGGATGTCCTGAAAGTCGCCATTATCAAAGTTCTGGATGGAGAAAACTGGTGGCCTGATAATTTCCAACCTGTCGAATCCCGGCAAAGCAGTGATATGGAAGCCAGACTGGCAACCCTGACACCACAGCAGTTCAGGGTTCTGGGCATGATCAGTGAAGGCCTGTTGAATAAGCAGATTGCCTATGACCTGAATGTTTCGGAAGCGACGATCAAGGCCCATGTGACCGCCATTTTCAAAAAACTGGGGGTCAGAAGCAGGACCCAGGCGGTGATCGCCATCAAAGCGCTGGAAATTGAGATGCCCGGGCAGGATCCGGAAGATCATAAAACCGAAGACTAAACCGTTTCTAACGGGTGTTTTTCAACGTCATAACGGTTCAGAATGGCCCTCATGGAGGCTGGCTTGACGGGCTTTTTCAAATAGCTGATATTCAGCTCCCGGCATCGTTGCCGCAGTTCATCCTGTTGATTCGCGGTGACCAGAACAGCACCTGTTTGATAACCTGACCTTTTACGGATACGTTCTATCAACTCAATACCGCTGGCCTGATCGCCCATCTGGTAATCCACCATCAATAAATCAGGCGTCATGACCTCAAGCGAATGAATCGCTTCATGATGACTTTGTGCAGTCTCCACCCGACACCCCCAACGAGTTAACAGACTGGCCATACCTTTGATAATGTCCGGTTCATCATCCACACACAGAACCTTCAACCCCATGCTCCCCTGATCAGGATCACAAGGTACCACTGCGGGATCCACAATACTTCCAGAGACCAAAGGAACCACAACGGAAAAAACAGCCCCCTCTCCCGGCGACGATGACAAGGAAATTTTTGCCTCAAGGATCTGAGCTATACCTTTAGCAATGGAGAGCCCAAGCCCCAGCCCATTCACGGCTGTCGATAACCGCTCAAATTCTGCAAAAATCAGTGCCTGCTTGTCTTGGGGTATGCCCTGCCCATTATCCCTTACCTCAAGTCTCAGCTGTTGATTGTTGATAAAACGACATCCCAGCAGCACTTTTCCTGTTTTATGGGTGCTGGCAACATAACGAAACGCATTGGTCAGGAAATTTTGTAATATTCTTCTCAGGAGCACCGGATCGGTTTTAATGCGCCGATCAGAACTGACCACCCTGAACATCAGCCCATTCTCTTTCGACAACAGCGAAAACTCGGACCTCAGGGGCTCTAACACCTCCATTACAGGAACATCCCGAAGATTCACCGCCACCTTACCCGCTTCGATTCGCGACATATCCAGCAAATCTGTCAACAAATGCTCCGCAGACCTTAATGAGTTGCTGATATTTTGCGCCAGTTCTTCATGCACGGTGCCTTTTGCTTCCAGTTCCATGGAGGCAGTAAATAGTCGAGCCGCATTCATTGGCTGCATAAGGTCATGGCTGATTGCCGCAAAAAAACGTGAACGCAAGTGGTTCGCTTTCTCTGCCTGTGACTTTGCCCCTAAAAGTTGCACATTTAACAATGACAGCTCTTTTGTCCGCTCCTGCACCCGATGCTCCAGGCTTTCATTTGCTTCTTTCAGGGCCTGCTCAACCTGACGGAACCCGGTGATATCGGTGAAAGCCATAACAAATCCACCACCGGGCATGGGATTCCCCTGAATCTGAATCACCCTGCCATCCTGTCGCCGCCTTTCTGAGCGATGGGCCGTCCCATTCCTCATATATGACAGTCGTTTATTGACGTGATGGTCTACATCACCGACTCCGCAAAGTCCATTCAGGGCATTATGCCGAATAACATCTGCAATGGGACGACCCACCTTAATCAGGTCATTCGGGTAGTCAAACAACTGCAGATATTGCTGATTCCAGGCAACTAACTCCAGGTTACGATCAACCACACTGATCCCCATGCTGATATGCTCAATCGCTCCCTGCAGCAGTTCCCGGTTGAACTGAAAGACTTCCGAGGCCTCATCCACCATAGCCTGAACTTCTTCAAGCGCGACATTCCCATGTGCCAGAGACTTCATCACAATACGGGCCGATGACGCCCCCAGCGTTCCTGCAAGCAACCGTTCAATCGCGGCCACCAGTTCTGGCCCTGCCTGCTTATGACCATTCAGCGCTCCGAATAGCAGCCCTCTATCCCCGGACTCAAAGCGTTGAATAACACCCTGCACCCGGTTTTTACTGACAAAGCGGCTGGCCAGCTGTTCAAGCTCTTCTACCGTAATGGCTGCATTCGGGAAAACACCATCTTCAGACAGGACCGCATCAACAAACTTCCGGGACTGCCTTCTCTCTTCAATACCCGGCCTCAGGTAAAGACAGCCACAAAGATAGACAAAGGTATTCAGCGACAGCGCAACCAGTGTTGCTCCGGTGACCGTACCGGTAATACCCAGACCAAAAAGATTATCCGGCTTAAGCCACTCATAACCAAAAACACCTTGCTGAACAACACTGGTACCCAGCCATGAAACATCAACCAGCACAGGTACTATCAGGCAGAAAAGCCAGACCATAAAACCCACTAACAGGCCACCGGCGGCTGCCCGGGCATTGCTTTCCCTGATGTAGAGACTACCCAGCAACACCGGGGCGAGTTGAGCAACGGCCGAAAATGACATCTGACCGATAGCAGCCAGAGAACCAGCGCCTTCCAGCAGTCGATAAACAACCCATGACAACATCAATAAAATGACAATCGTCGTACGTCTTACCGTCAGCAACAGGCCACTGAACCGGTAAAAGTCATTACTGTCGCGGTAACTGTGATTATTTCTGCGCAGCAGTAATGGCATTAAAATTTCGTTGGATACCATGGTGGTCAAAGCCAGTGTTGCCACAATCACCATGCTGATGGCAGCAGACACGCCCCCCAGAAAAGCCAGCACAGCCATGGGTAAGTTGCCCATCAGTTTTGGCAGTTCAATCAAATAGGCATCACCGGGCACAGTGCTGCCCAATAGCTGATTGCCAGCCAGCGCCAGGGGTATCACAAACAGAGCCAGTAACAACAAATAGGCAGGAAACAGCCATCGAGCCTTATGGAAATCATCAATGCTGCTGTTTTCTACCACCGTGACATGAAATTGTCGGGGCAGACACAGTATGGCTGCCATGGCCATTACCGTAGGCATGATAATACTATCAAACCAGCTGACCCCGGCATTCCCGTCACCCGGCTGGATGATGGCATCAAGACTAATATGATCCACAGCAGCCCACGAAACCCAGATTCCCACCAGCAGGAAAACCGAGAGCTTAACCAGAGACTCAAAGGCAATAGCCGTCATAATGCCATTCTGGTGCTCGGTAGCATCCAGCTTTCGGGTACCAAACATAATGACAAAAACACTCAGGGTTAAGGTGATGGCTAATGCCAGATCTTCCCGAGACCATCGGCCAGACTCTGGACTGTCATCCGTCAGCTGAGCAAAGCCCATCACAATAGCTTTTAGCTGCAGCGCTATATAGGGAAGCACACCAATGACCAGAATGAGGGTCACCAGAATCGCCATAAAGTGGGAACGACCATGGCGGGAAGCGATAAAGTCGGCAATTGACGTAATGTTCTCCTGTTTACTGACAGTAATCAGCTTGACCAGAAGCTTCCAGAAAAGAACAAAAACCAGGATGGGACCAAGATAGATGGGAAGAAATGACCACAGGTTTTCACTGGCCTGCCCCACAGCACCGAAAAAAGTCCAGGAAGTGCAGTAAACAGCCAGAGAAAGACTGTAAATCAAGGGCTGCCAGCGTTTTCTGAAAGCAGCCCCCCGATAATCACCAAACCAGGCGGCAACAAAAAGACAGGCGACGTACACTGTGGCAATAAGGGCCAGTATCCATCCAGACATAGCTATTATTCTTATAAGTCATCCTCAGCGAAATATACACCGGTGCCCGTGGAATGTCGCCCTTGATCGTACGTTAGTCAGAAGGCTGATACTTTCGATATCAGTCAAAATAGTGATAGGGTTATTAAATGCACAAAACCGGGACCAGATACTTTATCTGATAGAAGTTAAGACCAAAGTCTAATACCAGAAATCCCTGCAAATCCTAAACTGAGAACACTTCAATAAATACGTTCACAGTCGTTTTATTGAGCAATCACTCAACCTCAACAAAATAACAACCGCCCTGAGTCATTTTGAACTAAATAATAATAACAACACTAAGGGAAGTGATATGTCTGACACCTCCGTTTATCCAGTTAAACCTGCTGCTCTTGAGAACACACTGGTTAACAACGACCAGTATCTGGAAATGTATCAGCAATCCATCATTAACCCTGAAGGCTTCTGGCGCGAACACGGTCAACGCATCCACTGGTTCCAGCCTTTCTCCAAAGTGAGAAAAGTCTCTTTTGACGACCACTTCGTCAGTATCAACTGGTTTTATGATGGTACCACCAATGCGTCCTACAACTGCCTTGACCGGCACCTGGAAGAGCGAGGTGACCAACTGGCCATTATCTGGGAGCCGGATGATGAAGGTGAAGCCAGAAAGGTGACCTACCGGGAACTGCATGAACTGGTATGCCGCTTCGCCAATGCATTGAAGAGTCAGGGTGTTCGCAAAGGTGATGTGGTAGCGATCTATATGCCCATGGTCATCGAAGCCACCGTCGCCATGCTGGCCTGCAGCCGTATCGGGGCCATTCATTCCGTGGTGTTTGGCGGATTCTCACCGGAAGCACTGGCAGGAAGAATCATTGACTCAAAAGCAAAGATTGTCGTGACTGCCGATGAAGGTGTTCGAGGCGGGCGCACAGTCCCTCTTAAAAGCAACGTCGATGAAGCACTGACACACCCCGACACACACACCATTGAGAAGGTCATTGTTCTCAAGCACACAGGCGCTGATATTGCCTGGCATCGTCACCGTGACGTCTGGTGGCAGGAGCTAACCGCACTCACTTCGCCACACTGCGAAGCCAGGGAGATGAATGCCGAGGATCCACTCTTTATCCTCTATACCTCAGGCTCTACCGGAAAGCCAAAGGGTGTCATGCATACCACAGGTGGCTACCTGGTATACGCTTCCATGACCCATCAATATGTATTTGACTATCAACCCGGCGAAGTCTTCTGGTGCAATGCTGACGTTGGCTGGATTACCGGACACTCATACGTCACCTATGGCCCTCTGTTGAATGGCGCAACCATTGTGATGCATGAGGGAGTGCCTAATTATCCTGAAACCAATCGCATCAGCAAAATCATCGATAAACACGCTGTGAATATTCTTTATATTGCACCAACAGCTATCCGCTCATTAATGGCAGAAGGCGATGCAGTGGTCAAAGACACTCATCGAAACTCACTGAGATTGCTGGGCTCTGTCGGGGAACCCATTAACCCGGAGGCCTGGAGCTGGTACTACTCAACCATTGGTGAAGAGCGCTGCCCTATTGTCGACACCTGGTGGCAGACCGAAACAGGCGCTGCAATGCTGACTCCACTTCCGGGAGCCACTGACCTTAAGCCGGGTTCAGCCACACGACCATTCTTTGGTGTACAGCCTGCCCTGGTAGATAACATGGGTCGTCTGATCCATGGCCCCGGAGAAGGCAATCTTGTTATCCTGGATAGCTGGCCCGGACAAGCGAGAACCGTCTATGGAGATCATGAACGGTTTGTTCAAACCTACTTCTCATCGTTTAAAGGTATGTATACAACAGGTGACGGAGCCCGAAGGGATGAAGATGGCTATTACTGGATCACCGGTCGTGTGGATGATGTCATTAATGTTTCCGGCCACCGTATGGGAACGGCAGAAATAGAATCGGCAATGGTAGCCCATCAGCAGGTGGCGGAAGCTGCGGTTGTCGGTTTCCCACACCATATCAAGGGCCAGGGGATCTATGTTTATGTCACGCTCAATAGCGGGACAGACAGCAGTGAAGACCTGAAAAAGAACCTGAAGGAATGGGTAAGGAAAGAAATAGGGCCAATTGCTACCCCGGATATTATTCAGTGGGCCCCGGGACTTCCCAAGACCCGGTCTGGAAAAATCATGAGGCGGATTCTTCGGAAAATAGCTGCTGACGAGTTCGAAAACCTTGGCGACACATCAACGCTGGCAGATCCTGAAGTCGTGAACCAGTTGATCGCGAATAAAGCGGTGGCCAGCTAATAATTGTCAATTGTCGTGCGGTATCCGTGCATAACCAATACCGCACTCACTTTCACCCTCTCCTTTTGCCGCAGGTAATCCTTGACATTATAACCAGCGTCCCTATAATTCGCCTCTCTTTCGACGCGGGATGGAGCAGTCTGGTAGCTCGTCGGGCTCATAACCCGAAGGTCGTTGGTTCGAATCCAGCTCCCGCAACCACTTTTGTAAAGCAGTTGATGTTTTTTAAAGAATCAGCTGAACAGTTTTGTCGCGGGATGGAGCAGTCTGGTAGCTCGTCGGGCTCATAACCCGAAGGTCGTTGGTTCGAATC